>CAJFUA010000010.1 GCA_904420085.1 uncultured Eubacterium sp.
CCCACATTAATTCTAAAACTTATATCTGTAACCCTAAGATTTTTTCATTAATCTGAGAGGTTTACACAAAATTTTTTACACTACCTTTTTGACAACTTTTCAAAAAAGGTGCCGCAAACACGACACCTTTCTCCATAAACTATCACTCCACTACGATTTTCTTTTAACTCTCTTTAGCGATTTTTAAGACAAAATCCCGGTCGTATCCTAATTCAATAATTTCTTCTATAGAAAGTTTTTTTAGCATTTTTTTAATAGCTATTCTCTCGGCTTCCGCCTTACCTTGTTTTATTCCTTGCTCAAGACCTTGTTTCCGACCACTCTCCAGACCTTCTGCCATACCTTTCTTCTCCGCATCATGCAGAAATACACTCATATACATATACTCTTTTCTCCACTTCTGATTCTTCTTTACCTTCTCTACTTCTTTTTTCAGTATAGCAGAAAAACCAGTGTCCGTAAACTGACCCCGGATACTTTTTAGAAATACTTCGCAGTCTTTACTTATGTCTCCTTTACGGCCACCGGTATTCATAAATATGGTGGTGCTTCCGTCCCCCAGTTCCAGTCCTTCCTCTTCCATACATCTGTTTTGAAACGTATACTTATAACAACCTTTTCCGAACACGTCAAAGTTACAGATAAAAATTACGTAGCTGTGATTCAGGCTTTCATACGGCTCCCCTTTTTCCATCAAATCCAGATCAATTAAATCATGGTAATACCTGCTGCGCTTAGGCAGGTTATCCATATCCGTGTTCTGTATCTCCACATTGTATACTGTCTTTTCTTCATCTTTGATATATACATCCAGACGGATTCCCTTGGCATCGCGGCGTATCTCTATGGTCTTCTCATAGGTGGAATAATCGATTCCCGTTACCTCCTTTCCCAGTATTTCTGACAGTATCTTTTTGCACAGTTCTTCATTCAGCATCACTTTCTGAAAGATGAAGTTATCAGAAAGCCCTAACATGAATATGTCAAATATTGTTTATGTTTTTTTTAAATTTGTTCAAAAAATCAGGCACTAATAATAAATCGCACAACAATAATATTTCATAGAAATTCTTTCATAAGTTGCCTTTTGCCAAAAACTTCCTAACTCACCTTTTTTCTTAATTAGTTATATTCTTAAAATAAATGAAAACTTTGACATCCCTGCCCTGAAATAATATACTATTAGTTAATCAATGAATTGAAGGTGAACACAATGAATCAGAAAAAAGTCATTTGGGGCACTACATTTATCATTGCCCTTGTTATATGTATCATCTGTGGTTACAAAATTATCTCTTATCTTTCAAGTGATGGAGGCGATGTAAAACAATACCGTGAAAGCACTTCTGCAAACTCAGAAAGTCTTTCTCCCGGATACGCTGATAATCACGATATCAATTGGAAGAAATTAAAAAAAGATAATTCCGATATTTACTCATGGATTTACATTCCAAACACAAATGTGGATTATCCTGTCGTTCAGGCGTCCAAAAACACATCCGACGAATTTTATTTAAATCATAACATTCATAAAGAGTATGAATTCGCCGGAGCAATTTACAGCGAAAAGCATAATACGAAAGATTATTCTGATCCTGTTACCATATTGTACGGTCACAATATGAACAATGGTTCCATGTTTAAAACACTTCATAAATTTGAGGATGCTTCTTTTTTTAAAAAAAACAAATACATTTATATTTATATGCCAAACGAGAAATTGACTTTTAAAATTTATGCGGCTTATGTATATGACGACCGGCACATATTAAACTCTTTTGATTTCAGCGACAGTAAGATACTGAAGAAATATCAGAAATATACTTTAAATCCGGATTCCTTAGCCAAAAACACGAGAAAGGTTGCGCTGAACAAAAACAGTAAAATACTAACACTCAGCACCTGCACCAGTTCTGATAATACACGATATTTAGTACAGGGGGTTCTAATAAAAGATGAGCAGACAGACTAAAGAATATGATGAATTATACAGTAATATTGAATTGATTCCCGACGAGGCAATTAAAGATACGGAAGATGGTCAGGGATTTGATGTGGATTGGGAGCTGGTGGAAGAAAAATACCAAAAGAGACACCAGCATCATTCCGGGCACCACCAATCCGGTCATTCCCATAAACACCACACAGGACAGTCCCACAGACATTCTTCCCAATCAAAGCATTCTTCCGACAAAGGCAGAAATGGGAAAAAAAGTAAAGTATCCGAAAAAAAATGGAGCAGAAAGAAAAAAATTTTTATCGGTATACTAATTTTCTTTTTTATTCTTATTATCGGACTGATTTCCACATTTTTTATATTGAGACATTTAGGAAAACAGACCATGTTAAATTATGAAGATATCAATATCACCGTACCTTCCGGCGTGGACTACGAAGATGACGGACGTACGGTTTACTATAAGGGACATACATATCGGTTTAATGAGAACATTGCAAGTGTTCTGTTTATGGGTATTGACAATCGGGAATTGAAAGAAAATGCTACCGCCGGCACAGCCGGTCAGGCAGACGCATTGTATCTGTTTACCTATAATTCACAAAACGGTAAGATTAAGGTACTGAACCTGAACCGTGATACGATGACAGATATCAGCAGATATGACGCTGCCGGAACATATTATGACACCACTACCACACAGTTATGTCTGGCATATGCATATGGTGACGGAAAAACCCTTAGCGCTGAAAATCAGGTTACTGCTGTGGAACGGCTTCTATATAATGTTCCGATTCATGCATACTATGCCATCAATCTGGAAGCAATTCAAATATTAAATGATGATATTGGCGGTGTTACCCTGACGCCGGAATATACCTTTGGCAGTTTTGTGAAAGGACAGCAGGTTACCATTAAAGGCGATATGGCAGAAGAATTTGTAAGACACCGTGATACTAGTCTGCTGGATGACAACTTAAGACGTATGGCATGCCAGAGACTGTATATCAACTCTTTTGCAAACCAGATTGTGCCTGCCATTAAGAAAGATCTTCAGGTTCCGATAAAATTGTATCAGCATTCTGCCAAACATACAGTAACAAACATTAAGGCACCTGTTCTTACTTATCTGGCATCCTCTCTTGCCACAAACTATTCGGGTCTGAATATGACAACGGTTGGTGGAAAGTATGTTGATGCTCCGGATGATGAGGCTGCTCAATTTAAAGTAAAAAAGAAAGAATTATTTGAGACAGTGCTGGATTTTTATTATACACAAATAAACTAGAAAAAAAATATATTGCTTTTTCGTCTTATTATTGTATAATAATAACAAATGTGGATAAATATTGACGGAGGTTTTAATTTATGAAGAAAAGTATATTAGTTTTTATGGCTACTTTGATAATAACATTTGCATTCAGCACATCCTGTTTTGCAAAGGTAAGTCCTGACGGAGGTGTTCTTCCTACGGAAGAAGCTACCACGGATGACGGTTCTAATGTACCAAACGAACCGGGTGAAGATGAGGCTCCAAATGATTCAGAAACGTCACCGAAGACAGGTGTTGCTTCCGCTGATACCGGTATTCAGTTCGCTGTTCCTTTTGTAGCATTGATTACCGCTGCCGGAGTAATGCTGGTTGCAAAAAAAGAATATGAAAAAGCTGAATAGTAAATAATTCTTATACAAAAAAGTGATTTCGAAGCAACGAAATCACTTTTTTGTATCAAAATCCCTGCAGGTGATACTATGTCTATACAAAATAACACCCGAATCGCACTGCATAATTACTCTGTTTCCACCTTTCGATATATAACGGAACTGTTTCCTTTCACTACTATGGTTATTGTTCCATCTGACACATCCACCGGAATTTTTCCGCAATTATAAAATTCTCTGCTGGTCTCCAGTAACCTTTCCCATGTTACACTGTCCCCTGCCAGCATCACAACGGAAACCTGAACTGTTTTATCTTCACAAGAAGTATTAATCACTGTAATCAAAGCATTTTTATCTGTAAATCGACCGTAGCAGACCAAATCCTTCTCCGCAATCAATGGCATGTAAGAACCTTTTTTCAACGCTTCATTCTGTTTATGAATGGAAATCGCCTCACGGTAAAATTCCAATAATTCCAAATCCTCTCTACCCCATGGATATGTTCTTCGATTATCGGGATCCGTCCAGCCACAGACACCTGCCTCGTCTCCATAATATAGCGTCGGCGCTCCCGGCAATGTCATCTGCATAACCACCCCCTGCTTAAAGATTGCTTTATCGATATTCTCACTGGCGGATTCCGATCCCAGTGTTCCTACTCTTCCTACCATTTTGTTTGTTCTCGTCATAAAACGGGAATGATCATGATTGGACAGTTCATTCATGGCTACCAGCAAAGATTGATTCTGCATTCTGGACATCTGATACATCATGGTTTTTTGAAATAATTCCCCATCTCCGCATACATCCGCAAGCGCATTGTCAGAATGTTTATCCACCCCGGTTAAAAACCATGTGACCGGATCCATAAATGCTTCATAATTCATCACAGTATCCCACTCATCACCCATGAGCCATGGATGCACGTCCCCGTAATGCTCTGCCAAAATAATTGCCTGCGGATTTGCCTCTTTGACTGCACTTCTGAACCGTTTCCAAAACTGATGATTAAACCCAGCGCTATGACCTAAATCTGCCGCCACGTCCAATCTCCATCCGTCTGCATTATAAGGCGGAGATACCCATTTTCTGGCAATGTCTAAAATATATTTGCTGAGTTTTTCGCTTCCTTCGTAATTCAACTTTGGAAGTGTGTCAAATCCCCACCAGCCTTCATACGCATCTTTTTCCGTAAACCGGAAGTAGGAACGGTATGCACTGTCTTCCGACTGAAAGGCGCCCGGCTCATAGTCATCATTTTCACGGTAGATTCCTTCTTTATCCAGCCACTTATTAAAAGAACCGCAGTGATTAAACACACCGTCAATAATAATTTTCATACCACGTTCATGAGCTTTTTCCACCAGTTCAATAAATAATTGATTCCCTGCTTCCAGATTTTCCAAATTGGTGGTTCGAAGTTTATATTTACTGGCATTATGATTATCCGTATCCTTTTCGCCTACAGGCGCTCCACCATCATTTACGATTTTTCCAAAATGAGGATCAATATAGTCATAGTCCTGTGTATCATATTTATGATTCGACGGAGATACAAAAATAGGATTGAAATAAATAACCTCCACGCCTAATTTCTGTAAATAGTCAAGTTTGTTGATGACTCCCTGTAAATCGCCGCCATAAAACTGCCGCGTACCGTCTGCTGCCGGATTTTCGTTCCAATCCTTTACTTGTGTGACACCTTTTCCAATATACACATATTCGTTGTCCACTACATCATTGGTAACATCCCCATTGCAGAATCTGTCCACCATAATCTGGTACATAACGGCACCCTTTGCCCACTCCGGCGTTTCAAAACCGGGCGTCAGTTCAAAATTACCTTCAATAGGTACTTCATGACTGATACCAAACATATTATAGTAAATTTTTCCCTGATCTGTCAGCACTTTAAAGTAATAGACATACATATGGGCTGAAGGAGCCAGCACCGCCTCATAATATACAAAACAGGAGTCCTCTCTCTGATATTTCATGGCTCTTTCTTCTCCATTAACGCATATAAAGGCACTTGTTACAGTACCTTTATATGCTCTGAGAATCATTTTATATTTTTTTGTTTTTTTATGATAGTAACAGAACTGTTCTGTCGTGTCATGAAACAATATATCCTGATTAACCATTATCTGCCTCCTAATATTTTCATCAGATACTATTCAGAATCGAACAATGCCTCAAATTCCTCCCGTCCGATTTTTTCTTTCTCCAATAATAATTGTGCCGAAGCATGTAATTGTTTCATATGTTTTTCAATGATTGCCTTCGCCTTGCCATAGCATTCATCCACAATGCTTCTGACTTCTTCGTCAATAGCAGAAGCCGTTGCCTCACCATATCCCTTGGAGTGAGCTAAATCTCTTCCGATAAATACATCTTCCGAATCATCATCATAGTTAATAAGTCCCAGTTTTTCCGAAAATCCATACTTGGTAACCATCGCCTTGGCAGCCGCCGTTGCCTGCTTTATGTCCATGGATGCGCCGGTGGTGATATCATCCAGAATCAGTTCCTCGGCAATTCTTCCACCCAGACTTACCATAATTTCCTGTAACATTTTTCCTCTTGTAAGGAACATCTCATCCTTCTGAGGCAATGGCATGGTATAACCTGCCGCTCCTGCTCCTGTCGGAATGACAGATACGGTATGAACCGGTCCCACATCCGGCAGAACATGGAATAAAATTGCATGCCCGGATTCATGATAAGCTGTAATGCGCTTCTCCTCCTCGGATATAATCTTACTTCTCTTTTCCTTGCCGATACCTACTTTTATCATGGCTTCATTGATTTCTGCCTGAGTGATAAATGCCTTTTCATTTTTTGCCGCCAGTATGGCTGCCTCATTTAATAAGTTTTCAAGATCTGCTCCTGTAAATCCTGCCGTAATACGGGCAATCTGTCCTAAGTCCACATCATCCCCGATGGCTTTATTTTTTGCATGAACTTCCAGAATTTCTTCTCTTCCCTTTACATCCGGTCTTCCAACCAGAACCTTTCGGTCAAAACGTCCCGGTCTTAAGATAGCAGGATCCAGAATATCCACACGGTTTGTAGCTGCCATAACAATAATTCCTTCATTGACACCAAAACCATCCATCTCTACCAGCATCTGGTTCAATGTCTGCTCACGCTCATCATGACCGCCTCCCATGCCGGTACCTCTTCTTCTGGCTACCGCATCAATCTCGTCAATGAAGACGATACATGGGGCATTTTTCTTTGCCTGGGCAAATAAATCCCTGACACGGGAAGCGCCCACACCTACAAACATTTCCACAAAATCGGAACCTGAGATAGTAAAGAACGGCACCTTCGCCTCCCCTGCCGTAGCTTTTGCCAGCAATGTCTTACCGGTTCCCGGAGGTCCTTCCAAAAGAATTCCTTTTGGTATCCGCGCTCCCAGATTAATATATTTTTTAGGTTCTTTCAGAAAATCTACGATTTCCTCCAGTTCCTCTTTTTCTTCATCCAATCCGGCAACTTTGGAAAAATCCATATTTTTAATTTCAACAACCATTCTGGCTCGGCTTTTTCCGAAGTTTGCCATTTTACCGCCGCCACCGCCGGCATTGGCATTCATCATCATAAGTACCACCACGACTACCGCACCCAGCAGAAGCATAGGCAGTATGGACGTGAGAAAAATGCTGTCCCTGTGAACATCCGGTATACGGATATTTACCGTTATATTATTCTCCTGTTTTATCTGCTCCACATCATCAATAACCTTATTGACATCTGTCACATAAACAACTTTTGTCTCATCATTTTTCAGCGAAATAACTAATTTTCCTGTAGGCACCTCTTTATTCTGGTTAATCACCAGTTCTTTTACCTGCCCGGCTTTTAAATCTGCCAGAAAACTGTCATAGTTATAATCACTTTTTACAAAATCCCTGCTGAAACTAAAAAGAAAATACGCCAGCATTAAAACCAAAACGACGAAATATATCCTAGATAGTCTGCTTTTATTTTTATTATTCAAAACTGCCTCCTCAAATGCATAATTATAATTCTACGATTCCAATATATGGTAAATCTCTGTAACTCTGGTCGTAGTCAAGACCATACCCTACCACAAATTTGTCCTCTATTTCAAATCCGACATAATCCACATTCACATCGTCTACCTCTCTCCGCTCCGGTTTATCCAGCAGCGTTGTGACTTTAAGGCTTGCAGGTTTTCTTACCTGTAACATTGGAATCAGTTTGCTTAACGTATTTCCTGAATCAATAATATCCTCCACAATAATTACATCGCGTCCTTCTATACTCTCATCTAAATCCTTATTAATCGTGATGGTTCCTGAACTTTCCGTTCCCGATCCATAACTGGACACACTCATGAAGTCAAGGGTAATCGGAACTGTAATTCTCTTTGCCAGCTCACATGTGTAAAATACGCTTCCCTTTAATATACAAATCAGCCGTATTTCTTTTTTCGCATAATCTTTACTGATTTGTGCCGCAACTTCACGAATCCGCTTATCTAATGCCTCTTCACTGATATACTCTGTAATCTTATGTATCATCGCTTTACTCCTTATCATAAGTTATTTTAATAATATCCTTTGTATTTCCGCTAATCTTATAAAACTGGCTGATACGGTACCCCACCACCCATACGATATGGCTTCCATCTGCCAGCAGTAATACCTCATCCCGGTTTTCCCTTGGAATTTTCATGTCAATGAAATAATCTTTCAGCTTCTTTCTGCTGCCTTGATCATCCACAACAAGATAGTCACCGGGCTGTCGGTTTCTTAAAGTCAATTTATTTATTTTATCACAATCAAACCATTTCGTATACAGTAAATCAGGGATATGTTCTTTATCTGCTTTATTTTCCATAGAAATGGAAAAGTTTTCTACGTGCCGGATTTCACCGTCTTCATATATTATCTTTTCCGTCTTTTCCTTTAACGCTCTCTGCTTTGCCGCCCGAACCCCTTCATATGTTTTCTCCAAAGTAAGAGAATACGGTAATTCTATTTTTTTTGAAACAGTTTTGTAAAGCAGGTTTACCACCATGTCAACATGTCCGGCAGTAATGTCCTTTAATTTTCCTGTATTGAACAATATCCACTTCCGGATGACCTCTTTTAATATGACCCCCGGCAGTTTCCTGGCGCAGTTTAAAAGAACATTATCTGCCACACATTGCTGATAGGCCGCTTCCGCCTGACTTTCTATATAAGTATATGCTTCTCTGAGATTTTCAGCCGCATTTACAATATTATATTCTGCCCTGCTGTTAATATTATCTTTAATATATGGTAATATCTCCAGCCGCAGCTTATTCCGGCTGTAATCGGTCTCATTGTTGGTACTGTCCGTGCAATAACTTAGATGATTCCGGTTTAGATAATCTTCTATCTCCTGTCTGCTCAGACATAATATGGGTCTGACAATTTTATCTCTTTTCACAGGAATACCCATAAGCCCCTTTAACCCGCTTCCACGGAACAGATGAAACAGCACTGTCTCACTATTGTCGTTTAAATTATGTGCCACTGCAATTTTTTGTGCTCCGGTTTCTGTTGCCAGGTTTTCAAAAATTTCATATCTTGCCTGTCTTCCTGCTTCTTCCTCAGACATCTTTTTTTTCTTAGCCATAGCCGGGATATCAAGATGATATACTTTGCACGGTACATCAAGTTTTTTGCACAGTTCTTTTACAAAAATTTCATCTCTGTCGGCTTCTTCGCCGCGTATTCCATGATTTACATGGACTACCTGCAATGTGATGCCCAGCTGCTCTTTTAATCCACAGAGCATGTGAAGCATACAGACCGAATCTGCACCGCCCGACACACCTAAGATTACCTTGTCCCCATATTCAAAAAGTCTGTTTTCATTTACAAAATTTAACACTTTTTTCATCATATCCATATGATACTTTATGGTTGATTTTCTGTCAAATTTATTCCTTCCCTCCTGTCTTTCTTATACCTTTTCCCATATTCCGGTACAGATTACGGTCATGTCATCCTCCGGTATACCTTTACACTTTGCCAATGCATGACTTAAAATATTTATTGCCATCTGTTTCGGATTGGCGGTATGAATGTCCATAATAATCCTTCCCATTGCCTCCTCTTTATCCGGGCAGTCCAGTGCATCCACAATCCCGTCGGATACCATAATGACAAAATCCCCGTCATACATTTTTTTTGTAATGGTCTCCATATCCACTTCTTCCAAAACCCCCATTGGAAGAGAGGTGGATTTAATGCACTCCACCCAGTTTCCTCTTTTTATATATGTGCATGCCGCACCCAGTTTCAAAAACTGGCAGATTCCCGAATACTGGTCTATCAGCGCCATATCCACTGCCGCCGGCTCCTGCCACTGATTGCCGGTAAGCATAATGGAATTTGCCAGTTTCAGAATGGTGCTCTCCTCAAAACCACTGTCTATCATTTTTTCCAATAAATCAATGATCATCTCACTGTATTTTTTTGCCCTTCTTCCGGAACCCATCCCATCACAGATACTCATAAACGTCTGTCCGCTGTCCAGATTCATGACGGCGAAATTGTCACCGGAACAGCTTTCGTTTCCTTTGGTCTGACGTGCCGTGCCACTGATGGTCATAAAATTCACTTCCTCAAACAACGTATATTCATTATATTCCTGCGTTACATCCAACATGCACTCTTCAGACAGCCTGACCTTCTTTCCAATGGCTTCCGATATGACACTTTTTATCACATCCGCTCTTATGCCTGTTTTTTTCTTCTTTTTTGCCAACAGACGGATTTCCATCCTGCCCTTATTATTTTCATTGATTAAAATTTTTCTGGACAGAATTTTCTGCTCCTTAAGCTTGTGTCTGATATAATCATCCATCCCAAACAGTGTCCGTTTTTCTCCATAGACAGGTTTGGTATAATTTTCCATCATCTTTGCCATTTCGTTAAACTGCACTGCCATTGCCTCCCTTGTCTCCAGCATTTTGTTGTACCATAAATAATTAATTTTGGCCCGCTCTAAATATTGTATCTGTCCATTTTCACATCCGCAGCAGGCGCTTTTTGCAATCTCTTCCGAGATTACTCCTTCCATGGACACGGTATAATCATCATCTATCCCCGACATTTTCTTAATTTCTGATGCCAGATTGCGAAATGCTTTGGAAGTTCGCATAATATATTCATTCCTGACCAGCTGCTGCTTTTCGATTTCCTCCTGTATTGTTTTTTTCTTTGGCATATAGTTTAACACTTTCTCTATAAAATAAGAGAAAATAACGGTCATGGACCACGTCAGCATAACAATGGGCGCCAGACCATAAAGTTCCATCCGGACCATCCCATTTAATACCCAGTCCATTGCTTCCAGTGCTGCTGTGATAAATGTAGCGATAAAAGCCGTAATATAGGGATTATAACAATCACTGAATCTCCTGTATTGTACTGCACAGAGTCCCGTGGTAATCATAATGGTTCCATATTTCATTGCTGCCAGCCAGCCTCCATGAATAAATATGGTATATATCATAATCGGCAACGCGATTACCGGAAGTCCTTTTATCTGGCACAGCGCCCCATACCAGCTTTCTCCCATGGAATAATATCCAAGCATCGGTAATGTACACATTACTATGCCTATTAATAATAGTAATACCGGTTTCAATATCTTCTGCATTCCTTGTACCCTCCTTACATTTTCTGCATGGTAGTATACAAGCTGCATTTTTATTTTTTTGTCAAAACAAGGTCTGAGAATCATTAAACATTTCGACATGAATATTGTAAAGAAAAAATAAGATTTTCGTAAAAACAGTTCTACCTGTCTTTGAAAACTTTCAAATGAAATAGAAAATAGAATAGAAAGTTCGCTTGCGAACTTTCTTGCAAGGAATTTTCTATATATAAAAAAGACGAACAATAGAAACGCTTACTATTCGCCTTTATGGGTAGTGTAAAAAATTTTGTGTAAACCTCTCAGATTAATGAAAAAATCTTAGGGTTACAGATATAAGTTTTAGAATTAATGTGGGC
>CAJFUA010000011.1 GCA_904420085.1 uncultured Eubacterium sp.
ATACTTTTAATCGTTTTTTCTTTGGACTCTTAACAGTTACCTTTGTGGTTCCCAGTTTCAATTGTGCAATATTGCTTACTTTTTTGCTATCCGTAAACTTATCATATGTTGCTGTATATGTTGTTACTCCTTTTGCAAAATATGTTGCTTTTGTAGTTACTGCTGATGTTACCTTTGCATCATATGTCTTAACATCGGATGCATCATTTAAGCAGGTTACAGTAACCTTTGCACTCTTATTATCTGCCGCCCAGTTAAATTCAGCTTTGTAACTGTGACCTTTTGCATCAGTTACCACATCTTTGCTGTCACTATATCCACCATATGTTGCTGTATATGTTACAAGTCCCTTTTCCGTACAGGTTGCCTTTGTCTTCTCTTCTTTTGTTACCACAGCGTCATATGTATATGCATCGGAACTATCATTTGTATTTGTAATTGTAACAGTTGCCGTTGTACAATCTGCTGACCAGTTAAACTGTGCACTATATTCATCTTTATTAGTCCAGATTTTCAAATCTGTGACAGTTGTAGCCGCATTTGCCCAGCTGATTGCAGGTGTTCCAATTCCGCCTGCTTCTATCAGTTCCGCATCTTTCACAATGCTTTCACCGTCCAGCCAGATACTAACTTTTTTACCGGATGACTGAATCGTAACTCTCACTCCGTCTGCCAGATTATTCTTCTGCTGTACCCAGTCTACTTCTTCTCCAATGCCGATGACTGCATACTGCTTTGCATCAATATAAAGTCTGCCCGAATCTTTGCCTCTGTATGAAATAAACACACCTGAATCCGATTTTACTGTGAAATCCATAAAATATTCCTGATAACTTGGAATTTCAACGCCGAAATCTGCTTTAGACTGCGCTTCTACATTGATGGTTTCCTGAGAAACCTTTAATACATTTACAGTCTCATCATATTTCGGTTCATCTGTTAATACAGCATCCCCTTTAATCCATACTCTTGCATTTGTGATTGTTGTGTCTTTGGTTACCCAGGTAATTCCCGGACATCCTTTCAGCCCTGTATTCTTTGAGAAGGTTTCTTCTGCAATTTTTTCTCCATTTAACCATACTTTGACACTGTCTCCACTGCAGCTTAATGTGATTCTTGCACCGGTTGCCAGACCCGTCTGCTTCTGTGGCCAGGTTTCTGTGTCGCTAATACCTAACAGTGTATACTGATGATCATCCATATACAATCTGCATTCATCACTTTCCCCTCTCAACGAGAAGAAAAGTCCGCCTTCTGTCTTCACATCAAATGCCACATAATACTCAACATTTGCAGGTACTTTTACGCCAAAGTCGCTTTTTGATTCAGCAGGAATCTGAATTTCATCTCTGTAATATTTGGATGCATCGTTTTCTTCATCATACTGTGGCATATCACTTACCGTCCAGATTTTAACATCTGTCAACGTAGCTGCCGCATCTACATACATAGATGGAACTCCTGCTTCCCCTTTGGTTGCCAAAGGCAACTGATCTGCCACCTGCTCGCCATTTAAGTACAATGTGGTATTATCCGGTGTGCTGCAGATTGTAACCTTAACACCGTTTTCCGCCTTGGCAAGCCCTGGTACCTGTGGCCAGCTTTCTGTTTCCAGTCCAATCAAACCGTACTGTGTCGGTCCGATATACAAACGTCCACGCTTATCACCGGCTCCTCTGTAACTAAAGTAAGCACCACCACCGGTCTTTAATGTATAGGTCACATAATATGTAGTATTTTCTGAAACGCTTGTGTTGTTAAATTTTTCTGAAGTTGCTGCTTCCATTGTAATACTGCTATTTTCATACAATAATACATCAGTATCTGCATTATATGCAGGTTCAACCGTTTCTGCTGCAACACGAGTGCTTCCGCTTGCAATACCTCCGATACTTACGCCAGACACTACCAACGCAAATGCAAGTACCAGTGATAAACATCTTTTTGCTAATTTGTTTTTTGCTGTTAACATCTCATTACCTCCTTATTAATTTATCCAGCATACCATACTACTTTTATTTTCACGAAATAAACATATTTTTACAATAGACATTTTCTCTGTTTTTCCTTTGAAATAGCATTTTCGTCCATTATCTGATTTCTGTTATTCTTCCATGATTATCTGCCGAATCTTCTTCTGCACATACTAATCTTACTGTATTCAAAGAATCTTCCGGCGGATTAATTGTATTCTCCATCTCAGGATTTTCGATTAACTGCGCTAAGTATTTTACTTCTTTATAGTAAGCGTTTTCTGTGTCGCATTCCATTGGATGTGGTGTTCCACCTTTTTCACAGATAAACAGACCGTCATCTCTCAGCCACATGGTTGCCGTTTCAAAATTTACGCGGAAATTCATATGGAACGAATCATCCTGTAACATCCAGTCATCCTGTGTATTAACAACTTTATAATCATCATAAATATAGTTGGTTGATACGCTGTCGTGTCCGGAACCCGGCATGATAATCTTACCCACACTGGATACTGCCTTAGGCATACCAAAAAGATACTGTACCATATCTACATCGTGTACATGCTGATCATGCATTGCACCACCACCACATTCTCTCTTATAGTACCATCCTTCATAACCCCATGCCGGAAGAGCTCCGCCTCTGAAAAATGCAGCGGAGGTTGCTTCACCATAGATTTTGCTATCCACCGCTTTCTTTAATTCTTCATAAGAGCCCCAGAATCTTAATACTTGTCCAATCATCAGACGTTTTCCCACTTCTTTTGACTTTGCAAGCATCTCCTCACATTCCTGTACATTCAGTCCCATTGGTTTCTCACACAACACATTCAATCCCTTTTCTAAGCATTTAATCGTTGCTTCTTTATGAAGGTATGTAGGAAGTGCAATAATTACCATATCTAATTCTTCTTTTTCAATCATCTCTTCGTAGTCTGTGTAGCATTGATAATCTTTATAACTGTCATCGCTTTCCCCTAAATCAATATTAAATTCCTGTTCTTTTTTTTCAAATGCTTCCGGTCGGATATCACAGGCAGCAATCAATTTGATCACATCTCCCTCTTTGCTGAAACGAATCAGATTATTCAAATGTCCTGTACCCATTCCTCCAAGTCCAATAATTCCTGCTTTTACCATTTTTCTTTCCTCCTAAATTATAAAGCTAAAATTTCATCTAAAGTTTTACTCATCTGATGGATAGATGTCTGTGGGCAAATTTTATGATATCCTACCTCACAGGTAATATAATCGTCATATCCCACTTTTTTCAGTGCCTCCATCAGTCTTCTCCAATTTACTTCACCTGCACCTAAATCCACGAAACTATAATATCCACCTCCGCCTGATGTAGGCATGAAATCTTTAATGTGAACTTTTTTAATACGTTTTCCGAGAATTTCTACCCAGTATTCTGGATAGGAATTAATCATCACATTCCCTGCGTCAAAATAAGAACCTACATATGGAGAATCTATTTTGTCAATAAAATCTCTCATCTCAAATGCTGTTGTCAAAAACTTATTCCACACATTTTCAATTCCTACATTTATCTTCATTTCTTCAATAAATGGTTTTAATTCCAACATTGCACCCAGTGCATTGTCATATGCTTCTAAATATGTAACATTTTCATCTACAACGCCCGGAACAACCAATATGGTATCTGCCCCCAATTCCTTCGCTGCAAGAATTAACTCTTTGACAATCTCCTGGGCACGCTTTCTGTTTTCCGCATCATTACTGGTCAGATGGTACTGCCAGTGAAGTCCGGACATCAACCCTAAAACCGGAAGTTCAAATTCTTTTGACAGCGATTTCATTTCTTCCATCTCTTCCGGTGTCAATTCAGACATCAGATTTAGTTCAATTCCTTCAAACCCTGCCTGTTTTGTCCGTTCAAACTGTTCTCTTCTGGTCCATTCCTCCGGAAGCGCCGCCGCCTGATTTAATCCTTTTTTCATAGAAATCCTCCCAAATTCATTATTCATCTTTAATTATTAATTTTTTTATTTTTCATTATTCATTGTTCATTCTTCATTCTTCATTTTTCATTATTCATTACTAATCCTTCATTTTTCATTTCTTCTTATAAACTCTCATATAATCAATATCCCATGTCTTTGGATATACATCATTTGCGTACCCCCAAGCATAATTTGGAACACTATCCGGGTTAGTTACCATATACATACTGATGAATACACACATTTCATATTGTGGTGATGCATCTATATGTTTATATTTCACACCATCAATATAAAAATCCAAATATTCCGGTGTCCAGTCCAGTGCATAAGTATGCCACTCATTCACAAAATCTCCTTGGATTGTCTGGCGCAAATTGGTAGAATACAAATTACTGTCCGTATGCGGAATCACATTAAATCTCTGAAAATTCGGCTGATCTAAAATGTTTTCTATAATGTCAATTTCCCCACAATGATTTGTCACTCTCGTTTCATTTCCATCCCCATCGATTTCAATTCTTTCGTCATCCTCTATGCCTATGAGCCACCATGCAATTGCACCTCCCCCACCACAGGATGGTGCCTTGCAACGCATCTCAAAATATCCATATTGAGTACTATAACCGTCAAATGTATCTACATGCTGTCCGGGAGCCTGTTGTGCCACCGGATGTAAATGGTCTTTTTCGTATGTCTGTATACTGGATACTTTCATGCCATCATCATTGTCGTGTGAAAAACTCTTTGTATCCTGGTCCAAAATCATACTTAATTTCCCATTTTTCACTTCATATTTTGCATTTTTTCCCACTGTTCCAAGAGTTGCATGTGGGAAATATTGTGTCAGCCACTTGTCCTGATCCAAATCCGTACCGTCAAACTCATCACTCCAATCCAGAGTATATCCGGATTTTGCAGGAACCATAGATTCCTTGCCCAGCAATAAATCTTTTAATGCTGCTATATCATCTTTATCAATACCTTGGTCTCTGTTTAAGTCTGCTGAAACCATATCTATACTGCTTCCATTGCCGGCAATATACTTTTTTGTACGTGCAAAATCACATACATCTACAAGGTTATCCTGGTTAGCATCACCATATAGCTCATTTTCATCATTATATATTTCTATTTCCTTAATCACATATTTGAGCCAACTGTTGTTGTTGGTCATAATGTTGACTCTTAGGGATTTTACTTTATCCTGCTTTGGGAAAATCATCGTTTTTGACTGAATTCCTTCAGCGTCTCCCCAATCCACATTTTCCAACAAGCCCACTTCCTGCCAATGGTCTGAGCCTTCTTTTAATACCGTAATCTTCCATGATGTAGGTGCCTGTCCGTAACAAAACCAGCTGCTAAGAATCACTTTATTTACTGAAATAGCATTGTCCCAATCAAACTGGAAATAATCATCTCCCACATAAGAAACGCTTACATCACTGGTTGTAAGTCTAGAGCATTCAGTATTATTATTTCCATCATTAATCTGCCACATTATTGAAACTGCATCTGTCATATTATCTGAGCAGCTTATGGTTGCAGATAAGGCAAAATTTTCTGTCTGCTGTGCTGCTGATACTTTGTAACTGTCCAACTCGCACAATCCATATCCAAAATCTGTCACGACGGCAAGATGAATCATTATTATCATAGCAATCGCTTGACTTATCTTCTTTCTTCTCTTATATTTCAAAACCGACATAAATCAGTGTCTCCTTTTTGTTATCCAATCGTTTTAGTAAAATTCTCCCCAAAGTTCTTCTGATGTTTCTACTTGGCTGCCTGTTGATTTTTCCGATTTTCCTTCGTCTTTTTCATTGTCTGTGCTATCGTCATTTGAATCTTCGCCGTCATCAGCATCTTTCGTCTCTATGCCTTCCTCAAAAGCCTTTTGTACATCAATAACCTTTTCCCGATTGTTTTCTACAGCTTTTAAGCTTTCCTGATCCGTATCATTAACAGATGTTTTCGTATTTTCTTTTCCATCCGCTTCAGTTTTGTTTTCTCTGCTGATTTCGGTTGTTTCCACAATCATATCTGTGCCGTCTGTTGCTCTGATCTGCGATTGTGCTTTCCCACCATTCTTTACGTTTACCGCCAGAGCTGCAATCACAACCCCAATTACAATCAATATAATTACCACAGAAATTATTATTTTCTTTTTTTTATTCATTTGATCACCTATTTATCAGACTAGTAATTCATCAAGCTACCTGTTAATGAAATGCATCTCCCACATCTATCTGCTCGTCATTTTCATCCGTCTTATCCCCACCGGTTTCCAACGGTTCATTGGGCAATATTGGAATTGTTCCGATTTCAACAACAGCATGACATAATATACATTCCTTATGTTTGGATCCAGCCTCAGTAAATGTTGGCATTTTATCAGTAATCCATGCGCTTAGCTGATGTTCAACTGTAGGCGAAAGTATTTCTTTTCGAGTCATCCCACATTCACACTGATATATAATATATCCGGCTGTTCCGCACTCCGGCTCTTTTACTTCGATTTCATTTGTATAATGATGTATATGCGTAGTCTCCTCCGGTTTTTGTGTAATTGGCTCTGTAGGTTTTTCCGTCGGTGCCGGTGTCACGTTTTGTTTTTTCTTTACCTTTACCTTGCACTTATATTTCTTTTTTCCCACTTTAAAGGTAATCGTCACAGTTCCTGCTTTTAATCCTGTAACTTTGTATTTATTCTTTTTTGTCTTTTTCACCTTGACAATTTTCTTTTTTGAAAGAGTCACTTTAATCTTAGTCTTTGCATTCTTAACGGTTACATTGAAGTTTTTTCCTGCTGTTATCGTTTTGGACTTCACTGATAATTTAACTGTTTTTGCTGACACGTCCTTTGTCATAATTGAGTTTCCAAATAAAGTGATGCACAGCACAATTATCATTGCCACAGATATTTTTTTATGTAAATTATTAATCATTGCCCCACCTTTCTTATTTTTTTACAGATTTCAATACAATATTTCCAACATTGATTCTGCTTTCATTTAAATTGCAAAAATCTGCCTTATTTAAATCAAAAGAATATGTTTCCTCTATGATGTCATAATTTTTCACTTTAAAATTCAAGCTTACTAGCATTCCATCTGCCGGGACATTTTTATCCATGGTTTTGACATTGCCTAATATTTTAATATTTCCGTTATCTTCACGACCTGTATATTCATCAAACACTGTTCCTCTATCATATCCTTGAAATTCTAATTTCGAATTGTCATATCCGATGTCCAGCAACGACACTGCTACCTGTTTTTCCGGAGCATTAATTCTGACAGGTATGCTAAAGGAACCATCATATCCATTTCTTACACGGGCATATCTGTCCAGTCCATATACCTTAGTACCATCTAATGTAATCCAGTATGGTCTGACTAAATAAGCCGTATTAAATCCGGCGTTTGGAATATTAATCATCTTTACGGTGACAAAATACTTTGATTCTTTTGAAAAGTCCCTGCTGGCACTCACAGATATGATATCCTTTCCATTTGCTATTTTAATAGATTTGTACACCGTCGATGTCTCATAATTATATTTCGTCGTTTTTGCTCCATAAATCTCAATATCAAAGCCCATTTTCTGGTACAAGTCAGAATCTGTACTGGTCACTAATCTTACATTGGTCATATCCGTATCGGAATCTGTCCCCTGTGAATTCTGACATAATACTGTGAGCACATCTTCCGGTACAAATTTGGCATATGCTTTTCCCGATGTAACTTTATCTGACAGTGGAACGTTCTCGTTTTGCTCTTTGTACCAGCCACCGAATATATATCCTTCTTTTCTTGGTGCAATATATTCCTCGCCACTTTCTCTATATTGTGAAATCTCTTTTTCCTCGTAAATAATCATATCTGCGGTTGCCGCATTTGCCTTATCTTCCTGTGCAAATTCACAAAATGATAATGCCATAATAGTCACAAATACTATGTTCTTTATAATTTCTGAGACTTTATTTCTTTTTTTCATAAAATTATCCTGTTTTTTCCTTCTTCATTTTTTCGCATAATTCTATTTAGAGACTACTATTTTCGTTGTTTTTTTTCAATAGACTATAATGTTATGTAATTTTTTTATAGCATTTTTATCCATCTGTCTTAAAGCCTATCTTGACAGTGAAGTAATGCCGGAAATTCCATCACAGAATTTCCGGCATTATTAAATGCTCATTGTATTCCTCTCTTATTTAAATTTTCTCCGTTTTTTTGGTGCAACGCTAAACGAATATTTGGTGGTAGTACTTTTTAATTCCCCAGCCTGAATAAAAGGACTTGGAAATTGTCTGATATTCACGGAATCCGGAAAATATTGTGTCTCCATGCAAAATGCATGGTTATATGTGTAAAACACATTGTCTTTTCCCTCAAACTCTTCCAGTGCATTGGCTGTATAAAACTGCAATCCCGGCAAATCCGTATATACATCCATCCGGATACCTGACTTGTCACCCTCTACATATGCCACATGTCGCAGCGTTCCGTCATAGTCGTTTAACACATAATTAATATCAAAATCATCTCCGGTGCAGTATGGTACAAAGGTTTTGTCGTAATTCTCTTTAATTACAGTCGGTTTTCTGAAATCAAAAGCCGAACCGGTAACGTCTAATATTTTTCCTGTAGGAAGTAGCTTATCGTCCACCTGTGTAACGCCGTCTGCCGCTATCATCACTTTATGTTCCATGGCATTTCCGCTATCATGTCCGTTCAGATTAAAATAACTGTGATTGGTCAGATTGACACAGGTATCTTTATCAGTGTCGTAAGTGTAATGAATCACCAGTTCTTTTTCTTCTGTCACAATATATTCCACACTGATATTCAGATTGCCCGGAAATCCCTGGTCGTTGTCCGGACTGAACAGACTGAAAATAATATGTGCACCCTCCCGGTCCTCATAGCATTCTGAATTCCATTTTCTGTAATGATAACTGTCACCACTATGTAGGCAGGTATCCCCTTCATTCTTCTGCAATTGATATTCTTTTCCGTTGAATTCAAACTTTGCGTGCTTGATTCTGTTTGCATATCGTCCTACCACAGAACCAAATGCCGGGCTATTTTCCGGAAACAACTCTAACCGGTCAATTCCCAACACCACATCCCTGTTATTTCCCTTTTTGTCCTTTAAAATAACAGAAGTAACACAGGCACCAAACTCGCAAAATTCAGCTTCTATATCATCATATACCACTTTATACTTATAAATCTCTTTTTCATCTAAAACCCCAAATAATTCTCTAACTATCATCTTACTTTTCCTGTCCAGTCATCCTTTTGCAGAATCACGAATATCCTTTCTGCTATGATTTGATAACTTTTCCGTCTTTCACAATATATTTGATTTCCAGATTTTCATCCAACAATACAACATCTGCCACCTTCCCCGGTGTAAGACTGCCATACTGTTCGTAGATTCCAATGGACTTTGCAGGATTTGCCGTAGCACATTTCACAGCGCTCTCCAAAGGGATTTGCATCTTCTTTACTGCAGTACGAACGCAATTCATTAAATTGGTTACAGAACCTGCAATGTTTCCTTCCTTTGTCAATGTAGCAACATTACCACGAACCGTTACATCCTGTCCGCCCAACGTATACTGTCCATCATCAAGACCGCACGCCCTCATACTGTCACTAATCAGAATAATTCTGTCATCACCAAACATTTTAAATGTGGTTCTCACTGCTGCCGGATGGATATGCACGCCATCACAAATTAGCTCTACCATTACTTTTTCATTATCACAGGCCGCTCCTACAACTCCCGGTGCTCTGTGAGAATATGGTGGCATTGCATTATAAAGATGGGTTACATGGCAGGCACCTTTTTCAAATGCTTTCTGTGCAGTATCAAAATCTGCCGCCGTATGTGCCAGTGATACGCATACATTACCTGCCTCTTTTTCGATAAATTCCATTGCCCCTTCTGTCTCCGGTGCAATGTCTACCAATTTTACCAGACCACCTGCTTTTTCCTGCAGACGTTCAAACATTTCTGCATCCGGCTTATGGATATATTTCGGATTTTGTGCCCCTTTCTTTTCCATGGAAATAAATGGACCTTCCATATTGATACCCACCAGCGTAGCACCTGTCCGGTTATCATAGTCTGCTGCATTCTGAAAAATTTCAGCCAACTGTTCTTCTGAAAATGTCATAGATGCAGGGCAAATGGTGGTAACACCGTTTGACAGTTCATATTCTGCCATGTTTTCCAATGATTCTTTTGTTCCGTCGCAAAAATCATATCCCACACAGCCGTGAAAGTGAATATCTGTAAGACCCGGAATTACATATAATCCCGTTGCATCAATAATTTCACCTGACGCTTCCATCGCGATTTTACCATCCTGGATAAACAAATCGCCTTCTACAAACTGTGCGTTTTCTCTAAAAATTTTTCCATTGCGAATAATCATATTCCTTACCTGCCTGTTATTTCTAAAAGTCTTGACAATGCTGCCTCATCTCCTACAAGGGTAACATCGTTATGCAGCTGCAATACAGATGCCGGAACCTCCGGGGTGACCGGTCCTGTAAACGCCTTTGCCACAATGTCCGCTTTATCTGCACCGGAAACAACCACCAGAATTCTCTTTGCCTGCATAATGGACTTAATTCCCATGGTGTACGCCTGTCTTGGCACATCTTCTTCCTTTTCAAAAAATCTTTTGTTTGCATCAATTGTACTCTTTGTTAAATCCACACAATGTGTTTCTTTTTCAAAAGCCTCTCCCGGTTCGTTAAATCCAATATGTCCGTTATGTCCCAGTCCCAATAACTGCAGGTCAATCCCACCGGAACCGTTAATAATATCATTATATTCCCTGCAGGCTTTTGCCGAATCCGCTTCCAGTCCATTGGGTACAAATGTCTTTGCTTTGTCTATATTGATTTTATCAAATAAGTGGGTGTTCATAAAATAGCGATAACTCTGGTCATTATCCCCTGACAGTCCTTTATATTCGTCTAAATTGATTGTTGTAACCTGTGAAAAATCCAAATCTCCTTTTTTGCACCACTCAATGAGCTGCTCATAAGTACCAATTGGTGTGGAGCCTGTAGCAAGCCCAATGACACTGTCCGGCTTTAATATAATCTGTGCTGAAATAATGTTTGCTGCCTTACGGCTCATTTCCTTGTAATTTTTTCCACTATAAATTCTCATAGCTGGTCTCCTTTGCTTAATATGTTAATAAATTTTTTAAATGCCACTGTTCCTTTTTGGTCTCTCTTATACACGCCTGCGCATTCCAAAACCTGTACAAATACATTGCCAATCTCTCTTTCAATGACTTCATCAATATTTTCTTCCGTAATGGTATATTTCTGTTGCCACTCTTCTACCCAGTCAGCATGCTTTTCAATTTCTTGAATGTCTCTTATATTTTTGCCCTTTAATACTGCATCTTTCAAAATCTCCATTTCTGTTTTCAGTCTGGAAGGCAGAATTGCCAGTCCCATAACCTCAATCAGACCGATATTCTCTTTTTTAATGTGATGCAGATTTTCTGTGGGATGATATACTCCCCACGGCTTATCTTCTGTGGTAATATTGTTACGCAGTACCAAATCCATTTCATACTTATCATCTCTTCTGCGTGCAATTGGCGTAATGGTGTTATGAGGTTTTCCGTCTGTATGATGAAAAATAAACGCATCCTCATCGTCATACATACGCCATTGATTCAATATATAGTCCGCCGCATTTACCAGATCTTCTTTCTCCTTGGCCTGCAGTCTGATGACTGACATGGGCCATTTTACGGCACCGGCCCTGACAGTTGGAAAACGCTCCATCGGAAATTCATATTCATATGCTGCTTTTGCCATTGGAAATTCATATCGTCCACCCTGAAAATGGTCGTGGCTTAAGATTGAACCACCAACAATGGGCAGGTCCGCATTGGAGCCAATCATATATTCCGGAAAAGCTGACACAAAGTCTGTCAACTTTTCAAAAACCGCCTTATCGATTTTCATTGGAATATGCTTTTCATTTAAAATAATGCAATGTTCGTTATAATACACATAGGGAGAATACTGCATAAAGTACCGGTCATCTCCAAGCTTTATGGGAATAATCCTGTGATTCTGTCTGGCAGGATGGGATATGTTTCCCCCATAACCTTCGTTTTCCTTGCACAGCAGACAGCTGGGATATCCCGATTTCTTAGCGTTTGCAGCCTTTGCGATATCTTTGGGGTCCTTTTCCGGTTTGGATAAGTTAATTGTTATATCCATAACACCATACTCAGTATCTACCGTCCATTTTTTATCTTTTGCAATTCTGTCCACCCGAATGTAATTGGTAGACTTAGAAAAGTCATAATAATAATCCGTTGCCTCTTTTGGAGAACGCTCATACAAATTTTGAAACTTTTCAATGACAACAGACGGCATCGGCGTCATACATCCCATAATCTTTGTGTCAAACAAATCTCTCTGTGCAATTGTATTTTCGTCAAACAATCCCTTCTCATAGGCATAATCGGAGATATCATCCAATATCCTGTGCAGGTCCCTCTCTTCTGTCACTTCCATTTCTTCATATGCAGAAAGCTCTAATACTTCCAAAACTCTATTTGTAGTATAAATTTTATCTGCCCCATGAACAAGACCTTTTTTTAGTCCATAGTTTATTAATTCAGATATATATTTGTTTATCACCTTTGTCTCCTTACATTACCTGCATTCCGCCATATTTTCTGACACCTAATACCTGACAGCTTCCTACACCAAACACATCTTCCATTTGTTTTTTATATGCGTTTACATATTCATTTTTTACAAATGCCTGTATGGTTCCTGCAAAACCTCCACCATGAACTCTGCTCTTGCCATTATCTTTCAACATAATGTCGCTTACAGCCAGTGCAATGGACATATTCTGATGTGCAACATCTTTGCTAGTGTACACGTTCTGTAAATATTTAAAAGAGGAATCTCCCGATGCCTTATAAGCATTTAAAAATCCTTCCATGTCATTGTTTTTCAGTGCCGCAATTTCTTTCTTCACCCGCTCATTTTCTTCCACAAAATGAAGGGCTCTCAAAACAGCTCTGTCCCCGGTTTTTTCTCGGATGTCTTTGATATTGCTAAGAATTTCTTCTTCTGCCACATCTTTCAGTAATTCTTTTCCAAAGAAATGCGCCACCTGTTTCATTTCTATTGGAACGGCTGCATATTCGTCAGTTAAATCCGCATGGGAGCCCTTTGTGTCTGTAATACAAATGCTATATCCAAAATTTCCAAAGTCAATTTCCGCCTTTTCTATTGCCGGATTTTCGGCATCTGCAAAATTAATATGTATAATATTTCCCACCGAGCATGCCATCTGATCCATCAGTCCACAAGGCTTGCCAAAATAAACATTTTCTGCATACTGACCAATCATCGCCAGTTCCATCGGTGATATTTGCATATCATTATACAATCCGCTCAAAATAGTGCCTATCAATATTTCAAATGCCGCAGATGAAGACAACCCGGAGCCTGACAGCACATCGCTGGTCATATATGCACGAAAGCCTCCAACATGATAACCTCTGTCCTGAATTCCTTTGACTACACCTTTGATTAACGCTATCGTCTGTCCGAATTCTTCTTCTTTTTTCGCTAAATCATCAATGGCAAACTTTGTAGTGCCATGCCCCTGGGATACCACACAGATGGTATTGTCTTCTGTCGGTGAGACAACTGCTATGGCATCCAGATGAATGGCTGTTGCAATGACCTCACCCCCCTGATGGTCTGTATGGTTTCCACCGATTTCACTTCTTCCCGGTGCACTGTAAATAGCCACGCGATTTTCACCAAAAATAGCTTGGTACTGTTTTAATGCCTCTATGTATCTTTGCCTCTGATATTCTGTACTGTTTTTATCCACATAAATATCTTCCAGCACTCTATCATATTTGCCTTCTTTTATTTCACTGATTAATTCTTGTATTTTTTTCATCCGTCCATCTCCTTTGATTTCTATAATTATAATTTACAATGTCACAAAGTAAAATGTCAATATATTTTACTAAATATTTACTAATTATTACGTGATTTATTGTTATTATTTACTTTTTATGCAATTACCGATATAATAAAATTATATTATTTTTTAGGAGCGTATTTACTTGGCAACGATAAAAGATATTGCAGAAAAAGCCGGTATCTCTCCGGCTGCTGTTTCCAGAATTTTAAATAATGATACTTCTCTTTCGGTTTCTCCATCAACAAGAGAACGTGTGATTCATATTGCAAAAGAAATGAATTACAAAAAGAGCAAGCCTGTGAAGCACAATGACTTTAAGCTGGGGATTGTTCAGTGGTTTTCTGCAGAAGAAGAAGCAAAAGACAGTTATTATCTGTTCGTGAGAAATGGTATTGAGGATTTTTGTAAAAAAAATCACATAAAAATCGAACGTGCATTTAAATCTGATAAAGATTATACGGAATCCATTAAAAATGTGAATGGTCTGATTTGCATTGGCAAATTCAGTAGTGAGGAGATTGATGATTTCTATCGCATCTGTCCCAATGTAGTTTTCTTGGATATGGAAATCAAGGATTATAACATATCCACACTAACTATGGATTTTAAAAATGCAGTTTATGATGCATTACAGTATCTGTATGATTTAGGTCACAGGGAAATTGCGTTCTTGGGCGGTGCAGAATATGTTGGCGAGTACAAAAAAGAAAAAGTCATAGATGAACGTAATTTGGCATATGTTTCTTTTATGAAAAAGAAACATTTGAACTACAAAGAATATATGTGGGAAGGTACCTTTGATGTTGCCTCCGGATATGAAATGATGACCAGGCTGCTTTCCACAGACAAACATCCTACAGCAGTTTTTGCCTCCAGCGACTCTATTGCATTTGGTGCTATGAAAGCAATTAAAGATCATGGGCTGAGCATTCCTGACGACATCTCCATCATCGGTTTTAATGATATCGAAATGAGTGCTTTTACTTCTCCGGCATTGACTACCATTCATGCACCTGCATATGATATGGGACAACATGGGGCAAACTTGATTTATGTGGCATCCAATCTGAGTATCAGCACTCCGATTAAAGTAAAGATTCCTTGCACTTTAGTTCAGCGTGACTCTTGTGCAACACCGAAGTCCTTATCGAATCAAAAGTAATGCTCCCCCGCAAAAGGGACATAACCGCTGTGGTTTTTCTACGTGGGGCAAGAAAGTTACGGCTATCTGTGCAGGGAGATTTCCCAAGTATAGTGTATGATAACTTCGAGTAATTTAAGTTATTTGTAAAGAAAAAGAAAGTGATGAGTCAAAGCTGACATCTGATATCCGAATCAGATGTCAAGGGTTGACGGAGGAGAATCCATAAGGGATTCTCCGGAGTTTAACCCGGTGCTTTGAAATTCATTACTTTCTTTTTCTTTTTTACAAATATTTAAATTATGAGGTTATCATACACGATACTTGGAAATCTCCCTTATAGATAACCGTAACTTTTATGCCCATCGCAGGCACCCTGTTTTGTATGCTTTATGCAACAGGTGCATCAAGTGCCTTGTTAATTGTATCCTGCATTAAGCAATAACTAACAATACCAAGACCAAATATACCAAGTATTAAATAAACAATGGCTGAACTTGAATTTGCCCGCTTGATATCATCACATTTCTCACCCATCTTATAGAGCCAGTACCACTCATAAATACCACAGGTAACTAATGATAAAAGAAATACTATTCCACCGCTTGTTGCCTGAGTATCACCTACAATCTCATTAATTTCATCATTTAACTTAATCATCCAGTAAATTCCATAAATGCCACAAGTTACGATGGTTAAAATAATACTGGTTGCAATGCTTCTCTTTTGAATATTCATATTCAATCCTCCTTTTTTATTTTCCACAATTATTTAATTATAGCAAGTTCTTTCTCAGTTCCTCTCCCGATGCGGTATGCAGATACGCCGGTGCAATATCAAATACTGTCTTACATCCGCTCTGTCCTTCCTTGTGCAAACGATATGCTGCACGCGCATAAGCAATCAGAACGCTGGAGGTAAATTCCGGATTGGAATCCAATGTTAATTTATATTCAATGACATGTTTATTTTCATTGTCAAAACCTGTCACTCCACTTCTTAACACCACGCCACCATGAGGAATGCCTTTGTGGTCTCTCATCAGTTCTTCTTCACTGATAAAATGTACAGTGGTGTCGTAATCGGCAAAATAATTTGGCATTGTCTTGATTTCATTCTCAATTCTGTCTAAATCAGCACCTTCCGCGGCAACAACAAAACATTCTCTTGTATGTTTCTGTCTGGTTGTAAGTTCCGGATTTTCTCCATTGCGGACACTTTCCACTGCTGCTTCCACAGGAATGGTGTACTGCCTTGCATCTTTCACCCCTTCAATTCTTCTGATGGCATCAGAATGTCCCTGACTTACACCCTTGCCCCAAAATGTATAGTCATTTCCATTTGGCAAAATTGCCTGTGCATACAGACGATTCAGTGAAAACATTCCCGGATCCCAGCCCACAGAAATAATACTGATATGGTTTCCTTTTTTGCTGGCACTGTTCACTCTGTCAAAATGTTCAGGTATCTTTGCGTGGGTATCAAAGCTGTCAATTACATTGAACTTTTCCGCCAGTTCTGCTGTCTGCTTTGGCAGGTCATTGGCACTTCCGCCACACAAAACAAGCACATCAATGTCATTCTGCATTGCATCCAATTTACCCATTTCATATACAGCCACGCCAGTACGTGTGCTCACTGTATCCGGATTTCTTCTGGTGAATACACCTACCAGTTCCATATCGTCGCTTTTACTTACAGCACATTCCACGCCTCTTCCTAAATTTCCATAACCTACAATTCCGATTCTAATCATTGTTCTTTACTCCTCAATCTTAATCTCATATTCTTTTTCAAAAGCTTCTCCGGGTACTAAACTGTTAATCCAGTCTTTCTCCTGTAATTCTCCCACAAAATCCGTACTGTCACACCGGCCATACCACGGTTCAATACAGACATACGCCGCTTGACTGTCCGGCACAGACCATACTCCAAACAGTGGTGCGTCAAATGTCACCGTAATATAAGGTTTCTTATGTTCATCACAAAGAGAAACCTTGTGACATTGACTATTTTCTATAACTAATGCATCTTTGTCAAATAAATTTTCTGATATTGGCAGCAATCCCTCTTCTGTTTTATATGTCACAGATTCACCTGTTGCCAGTCCCGATGCCATATCAATGCCAGAGATTTTGATTTCCTCTGCTCCATCAAATTTAATGTAACAATCGGTTCTTTTTCGTGCTTTCGATGAAACGTCTAAATCTATTCCTTTGCTTGGAGGACAGGCAAATGCCGGATGACCACCTATGGAAAAATACATTTCCTTTGTATCTTTGTTAAACACTCTCCACCTTACCCAAAGACTTTTCCCCTCTATCTGATACTCTATCTCAAGGCGAAACAAAAAAGGATAATTTTCCCGCGTAGTTTCACAATCCTCCAGAGCAAAAACAAGTGTATTTTCTGTTTGTTCTGTCAGTTCAAACTCCATATCTCTGGCAAATCCGTGTCTGCTCATCTCATAGGTCTTTCCGCCATAGGAATATGCACCATTTTTTGATGCCCCTACAAACGGAAACAAAATTGGCGAGGTTTTTCCCCAGTATTTTGCATCCGAGCTCCACATATATTCGCGGTCATTGTCATTATCTTTCATTGACTTTAGTTCGGCACCTTTTGACTCCACCTGAATCGTGAGCTGCTGACCTTTTAACGTATGAAGCATAAATATCCTCCTTTGTTAGATTACTGTCAGAATGCCTAAAGATTTCAGTAATAATATTGTTAGAAGTACCGGTGCAATAAATTTCACCATCACAATGTACATTCTCTTACGTCCCATCTGATGTCCGCTCTTTTCCACTTCATCAATTACTGTCTTTGGCTTAATAATCCATCCCACAAGTACGCATGTTCCAATTGCCACAATCGGCATCAGAAGATTATTACTAATATAATCCATTACATCAAGTATCTGTGCTACTGCACCATTTGGCAATGGCAGTTCAAAATACCACTTATTGTAACCAAGACATACAACAATCCCTCCCACAAGGGCAATCCCTGTTTCTATAGCTGCTGCTTTCAGACGTGACATATGGAATTTATCCATCAGACTGGATACGACAGCTTCCATAACGGATACCGCACTGGTTAATGCTGCAAACAATACCATTGCAAAGAACAGACATCCGACTACGTTTCCAACCGCGCCCATTTCTGCAAATACCTTTGGCAATGAAACAAACATTAATCCCGGTCCGGATGCTTCCATACCTTCTCTTCCCATAAATACAAATACTGCCGGAAGAATCATAACGCCGGCAAGAAATGCCACCAGTGTATCAAAAATTTCTATCTGGTTAATAGATTTCTTTAAGTTTGCATCATCCTTTACATAAGAACCATAGGCAATCATAATACCCATAGCCACACTAAGGCTGAAGAATAACTGCCCCATTGCATCCAAAAGGACTGTAAAAAATCCTTTTAATGTCAGCCCAGCCAAATTTGGAATGATATATACCTTCAATCCCTCCAGTCCTGTTCTTGTAGCACCGGAAGCATCTGTATTCTTAATTGTAACAGAAAAAATAGCAATCCCAATGGCCAATAAGATTAATACCGGCATAATCACTTTTGAGAATGACTCTATTCCCTTATTTACGCCTCTAAACACTACAAAAGCCGCAGCAAAGAGGAAAATAAACAACATAATCATCGGTTCTATATCTGCTGTAATAAAGTTTGTAAAATATCCATCCTCTGCTGCTTTTACGCCATCGCCGGTTAAAAAGGCAACAAAATATTTTACAACCCATCCACCGATAACACAGTAATATGGCATAATAATAACCGGTACCAAACAGGCGATTACCCCTAAAAAGCCTGATTTCTTATGTAACCTTGTATATGCCGTCAGCGGACTCTGTTTTGTTCTTCTTCCGATTGCCACCTCAGTGGTAAGCAGGGCAAATCCAAAGGTCAATGCCAAAATAAGGTAGATTACAAGAAAAATTCCCCCTCCATCTTTTGCCGCAAGATACGGAAATCTCCAAATGTTTCCCAGACCTACTGCACTTCCCGCTGCTGCAAGCACAAATCCAATAGAGCCTGAAAAAGAATTTCTGTTTTTTTCTTTCATAGCTTTACTCCTTTTTATTTGATATATTTTAACGAAAAAAATTTTTTTCAAAACAGTACGCCGTATAAGATTTATATTTTTCCCCTTTTCTTAATATAACTGACGGTTCACTTTCAATATTTATAGAATTAGGTAATAACTGCGTTTCTAAAGCAACTCCATCTCTATTTTTATAGAGTTTTCCTAGTTTACCAACACAACCACCACTTAAAAAGTTTCCTGTGTACACTTGAACTGCAGGAGCTGAGGTTGTAATTGTTAATCTTCTGCCAACTTCTAAGCTTTCTAGTACTATTTGTTTATCACTTGCATTTAATATAAATGAATGATCATATCCTGCAGCATTTTTTAATTGAACACTATCATTATCAATATCTTTTCCTATCGTTTTTGCTACATTAAAATCAAATGGTGTATTTTTTACATCAAGAAATTCTCCATTCGCCAAACAATTTTCATCCACACAGGCAATTTTATCAGCTTTTACCATAAGCGAATGACTAAGAATATTGTCATTGCAGCCTGTAAGATTAAAATACATATGATTTGTCAAGTTGACTAGTGTATCCTTGTTTGATTCTGCCTCATAGTTAATCACAAAATTATTATCCTTAATTGTGTAATCAACAAGCACATCAAGCTGGCCTGGATACCCCTCTTCTCCATCTTTTGAAGAATATCTAAATCTTATACCATCATCTAAAAACTCATGACTAAATATTTTTTTATCAAAGCCTTCTGCTCCACCATGTAAATGATTATCTCCGTTATTTTTTTGAAGATTATATGTAATTCCATTTAAATCAAATTTTGCATTTCCTATTCTGTTAGCTACTCTTCCAACTACTGCTCCCATATAAGCTCCATCAACAGCATAATCCTCTATATTTTCAACACCTAAAATAATGTCATCCATTTTTCCATCTTTATCTGGGGTAAAGATAGATAACACTCTACATCCAATATTTGAAACCACTACCTTGATATATTGATTAGATATTTCAAATTTTTTTATACCATCTTTTCTGTCTTCAACTTCTTTTACCAAAGTCATCTAATTATATCTCCTTTTATATTAAACTAGGCAGGCTACATGTTTATTAAAGTAACCTGCCTATATGTTAGTTAATTGAATTGATAAATCTCATAAATGCTTCTTTACCATTTTCATCTCTTTTATAAACACCTGCATGTTCAAGAACTTCCATAAATACTTTGCCGATTTCTTTTTTGAGAATGTCGTCTACATTTTCACTTGTAAATTCATATTTTTCTTTTAACTCGTCTATCCAATCAGCATGCTTTGCAAGTTCTTCATTATCTCTCAAATTACTTCCAGCAATAATTTCTTTTTCCAACTCTTCAATTTCATTTTTTAATCTTGCTGGAAGAACCGCCAATCCCATAACTTCAATCAAACCTATATTTTCTTTCTTGATATGATGAAGTTCTTCATGTGGATGGAATACTCCGAGAGGGTGTTCTTCTATAGTAATATTGTTTCTAAGTACGAGATCTAATTCATACTTTCCATCTCTATATCTTGCGATAGGTGTAATAGTATTGTGTGGCTCGCCGTCTGTTTCTGCAAATATAAATGCAGTCTCGTCACTATATCCACGCCATGAATCAAGTATTTTGCTTGCAAGTTCAACTAGTTTTTTGTCATCTTCACTACATATTCTTATGACTGACATTGGCCATCTTACAATTCCTGATTCGACATCTTCAAACCCTTTGAATGTTATTTTTTCTTCGATAGATGCTTTTTCCATTGCAAATGTATATCTTCCACCTTGGAAATGATCATGCGAAAGAATAGAACCGCCTACAATTGGTAAGTCTGCATTTGAACCAACAAAATAATGTGGAAACTGAATAACAAAATCAAGCAATTTCCTAAATGTATCATGGTTGATAACCATTGGGAGATGTTCTGAATTGAACACTATGCAATGCTCGTTATAATAGAAATATGGGGAATACTGTAAGAACCATTTACAATCATTTATTGTAATTCCCATTACTCTATGATTCTGTCTTGCTGGATGCTTTACAGTCCCAGCATATCCAACATTTTCCTTACATAATAAACATTTTGGATATGAAGACTGAGGGAGAGTTTTTGCTAATGCAATAGCTTTTGGATCTTTCTCTGGCTTTGACAAGTTTATCGTTATGTCTAACTCTCCGTACTCAGTCTCTGATTTCCATTTAACATCTTTAGATGTTCTATCTATTCTAATGTAATTTGTATTCTTTGAAAAATCATAATACCAATCAGTAGCTTCTCTAGGATTAGTCTTGTATAACTCCCAGAATTTTCTGCTTACCTCGCTTGGCATTGGAACTAAAGCTCCCATAATCTTTGTATCAAACAAATCTCTATATGTTACAGTGTCTTCTTCCATAAGACCATTATCTGCAGCATAATCACAAATATCATTCAAAATGTCAACAACTGGTCTGACTTCTTCAACATTCTGCTCTTCGTATTCGTCAATATTTAATATTTCTAAAACACGATTAACAGCCCATTCTCTGTCCTCATTTTGAATTAATCCTTTATTTTCTGCATAGCTTACTAATTCACTTATTACTCGACTAATCATAACTACCTCCTAGAATCCATTAGGATGATTTTCATGCCAATTCCATGCTGATTCAATAATCACTTTAATATCTCCACGTTCAGGCTTCCAACCAAGAATATTCTTAGCTTTATCACTTGATGCGATAAGTCTTGCTGGATCTCCTGCTCTTCTTGGAGTTATCTGTGCTGGAATTGGGTGCCCTGTAACTTTTCTTGCAGCTTCAATTACTTCCTTCACTGTAAAGCCGATTCCATTTCCTAAATTAAAGATGTCACTCTCTCCACCATTCTGTAAGTAATCCAAAGCTAAAATATGTGCTTGTGCCAAATCAGTTACATGTATGTAATCTCTAATACATGTTCCATCTTTTGTATCATAGTCATCACCATAGATAGAAATATATTCTCTTTTTCCATTGGCAACCTGTAATATAAGAGGAATGAGATGAGTTTCTGGATTATGTGCTTCACCAATATTTCCAGAGACATGAGCCCCACACGCATTAAAATATCTAAGTGAGACATATCTCAAACCATGAGCAAGCCCTGTCCACTTAAACATCTTTTCCATGCTTAATTTTGTTTCTCCGTAACAATTTGTTGGACATGTCTTATCAGTTTCTAAAATAGGAACCTGTTCCGGTTCGCCATATGTTGCTGCAGTAGATGAAAAAACTATTTTATCTATTCCATGTGCAACCATTGATTCTAATAATACTTTCGTCCCACACAAATTGTTATCGTAATATTTTAAAGGATTTGTCATCGACTCCCCAACTAAAGAATTAGCTGCGAAATGAATAACTCCTTCTATCTCTTCCTGATCAAATACACTATCAATAAAATTTCTATTTCTTATATCACCTTCATAGAATTTAACTTTTGGATGAACTGCTTCTATATGACCAGTCTCTAAATTATCTACAACTACAACTTCTCTACCTGCGTCTATCAACTCATAAACTGTATGAGATCCAATATATCCTGCTCCCCCTAGTACTAAAACTGACATATTATCCTCCTTATCATTTATATAATCTGCACTCCACCTACTGGTCTAATATTAAGATTGTAGCAACAACCTTCACCAAATAATGATATCATTGCCTCTTCATATTCTTTCGCAAGTTCATCTGGTACAAATGCCTGAATAGTGCCTGCAAATCCACCACCGTGTACTCTATATGCACCTTTCTTCCCAAGTATTCTCTCACTTAACATAAGTGCAAGTGGAATTCCTTGCTCAGAAGGCTTCTTAGTTGAATATAAATTCTGTAATAATTCAGCCGACGATCTTCCTGATCTTCTTACTAAATTAAGAAATGTATCAAAATCATTGTTATCTAATGCTTCTACTTCCATTGCAACTCTCTTATTATCCTTGTAGTAATGGACAGCTCTTAAAATTGCTCTATCTGTACAAACACTTCTAAGTTGTGGCAACTTCTTATAGAATTCTTCTTCTGGCACTTCTCTTAATACCTGTTTCCCAAACTGAGCTGCGACAAATTTCATTTCTGATGGAACAGACACATAATCATCTGTCAAATCTGCATGACTTCCTTTTGTATCTGTAATAAATAGTCTTAAATTACCTTTGCTAAAGTCGCATTCATGCTTCTTAATAATAGGATCTGTTGTATCTTCAAAATCGATATATACAAATCCACCAACTGATGCAACCATCTGATCCATCAATCCACTTTCTTTCCCAAAATATTTATTTTCAGTAAACTGTCCCATCTTTGCGATTTTTACTGAACCAGCTTTTCCATTGTTATAATGCTCATCAATAATGGTTCCAATAAGAACCTCAAATGCTGCAGATGAAGATAAACCACTTCCTGAAAGAACATCAGATGTTACATATGCGTCAAATCCACCTACATGAACACCTAACTCTTCAAACTGGGCAACAGTTCCTCTAATGAGGGAAGCTGTTCTTCCTTTTTCATCTTGATGAACTTTTAAATCATCTAGTTCAATATGATCCTGCTCATATCCTGCAGATTGTAGTCTTATTATTCCGTCCTCATGAAATGCTACAATTGCAATAGCATCTAAGTTGACTGCAGCTGCCAACACGCAGCCATGCTGATGGTCTGTATGGTTGCCACATACTTCTGTTCTTCCTGGTGCTGAAAAAATAGATACCTCTTCTCTTGAAGGATATAAATCTCTGAAACTCTTTATTGCATTAAGATATCTTTTTCTCTGCTTTTCGATTTTATCTTTGCTGTCTCCATAGAACTTTTTTAATGTTTCATCAAGTTCCCCTATATTTATTTTTTCTACTAATTCATTAATATTCATAACAACTCCCTTTCTTTTTATGGGATAAAGATATTTTAGTTACATTTTAAATTTTTTAAAATGTAGGCACTATCCTTTCAGATAGTGCCCAGAAAAAAATTATGAACGAATTATTCTGATACCCTATCAGACATTAATTTTTCGTTTGCTTTTTCATTTAACTTAATAAGAACGATTGTGATTAATAAGTTAAAGATCATTGGAAGCCATAAGTACATAATATGAAGCATATTCATACATGACTGTGACTGTGTTGCTGCATTCTGAACATAACCACTTGCTGCAAGTAACCAACCTACGATTGCTGTTCCTAATCCACCACCAACTTTTGTTCCGAATGATGTACATGAATACATTGTTCCATCTACTTTCTTTCCAGTTGTTAATCTTGTATATTCTGATGTTGTTGCTATAAGAGCATTCATATCACCCTGAAGTGGGCTCATTCCGATTGCTGCAATTGCTGTAAATGCAAGCATAAGAGGAATATTTCCCATATATCCAGCAATAACTACACCAAAAACGTCCTGCAGTACCAATTGTATATCCAGCTAAGTTTAATTTATACATTCCGTTCAATTTTGAAACTAAGATAGGAGTAATTAATAAACCTAAAATCATTGGAATGTTGATTGCCCATGAGAATGTTCCGAATAATCCTTCATCTCCAAGTACATACTTCATAAAGTAAATACCCATACCAAGTGTTGCTGAATATAACTGCATTAAAAGGTATGCTCCACAAATCATAAGGAAGTATTTATTATGAACTAGAATTTTAAATGCATCAATAAGACTATACTTCTCTTCTTTTTCTTCTGTCTTACCTTCAGCTAATTCTTCTTCTGAAAGTTCCTTAACAGACATTACTGAAAGAGTGTTTGAAATAACACCAATTATTGCATAAATAATTGCAACAGTTCTCCAAGCAGCTGCTCCACCACCAAGTTTTGCAACAAATCCAACTGTAATAGCCTGGATTAACATACTTGTACCAAATGCGAACATAAAACGCATAGAACCCATCTGAACTCTTTCACTATTGTTCTTTGTAATAAGTGCTGTTAATGCTGAGTAAGCAATGTTGTTTGCTGTGTAGAAACCTGCATTTAACAATGTGTATGCAATAAAAAACCATGCATACTGTGCTGTTTGACCCATATCAGTAGGAATACAGAATATTGCTACTAAACAGATGGCACATCCGAAATAACCATAAAGCATCCAAGGTCTTGCTTTACCCATTTTTGATTTTGTCTTGTCAATCATAGCACCAAAGAATACATCACTTATTCCATCAAAAATCTTTGATACTGCAATTAATGTACCTACAACACCAGCATTAAGTCCGATAGTGTCTGTTAAGAATATCATTACAAATGATGCCAACAATGCATATACAACATTTCCAGCGATATCTCCCGAACCATATCCAACTTTGTTATACCATTTCATGTATTTTCTTTCTTCCATTTACCTATACCTCCTTAAAATACTTTTAACTTGAAACCGAAATCAAACTCTTTGTCGTCCAGTCTATACTGCTCCATTACATATGGTCCGCAGCTATTTGAGCCGATTCCATTAAGTGCATAATCTATACACAATACAGTGCTTCCACATTCTTCTAACTCAAAATTATGTTTCTTAGCAGTTAATTCTTCCTGTGTATACTTAGAAACATTGAATGAGAAATCAGTATTAGCTACTGCACTAAGTCCGTTTCTTCCATCCCCAACAGTTACATAATCACAATCACAATGACTACCGTTTTCCTGTGGTTTTATATAATCCTCATGCATATCCATAACATTTGATTCAAATATGCCATGCCATGAAGCTCTATGTTTATCACTATAACTTTCAACTGGTCCCATACCAAAGTAATTAACCATATTGAATTTATTGTTTAAAAACAATCTAATTCCAAATCTTGGTAAATCAGGGAATTCAATATTCTTAGCTGCTTTCATTTCAAAACCAAGAATTCCTTTTTCATCAATTGTCCATTTTGCATCAATATCTAATATTTTCTGAATTGTTGCTGCAGATAATGACATCTTACATTTAATTGCAATTTTTCTATTTTCTGTAGTTACGTTGGTTGTGTATGCTCTTGTAACAGTCTGATCATACTTAGCCATTAACCATTTTGCTTTAATGTACATATCATTATCAGTTGGAGCTCTCCATACGTTTAGATCCATAGGTCTGTCTAAGTATTCTTTATCGCCATATTTAATACTTGTAAATAAACCTGTTTTCTTGCTTAATTCATATCTAAACTCTTTCGCTGAAATGATTACTTCTGAATCTGTTTCTTCAATAAGTATCTCTCCAACATATACTTTTCCTTCATCTGGGATTTCCACATTAAAATTAATTTCTGCATCGCTATGTGGCTGTACTGACGTATAGTCTAAATCTCCACTAGCTATTTCTTTTCCATCACAACTAACTATATAAGAAATATCTGCATAATCTTTTAAATCAGTAAAATCTAAATAATTATGAATAATAATTTTATTTTCTTCTTTGTTGTATTCCTTTACTCTAGCTGGTCTATGAACATTCTTATACTCTAATAATCCAGTGTGTGGAGTTCTGTCTGGATAAACCAAACCATCCATACAGAAATTACTATCATGAACAATTTCTCCGTTGTCACCGCCATATAAATATTTTTCTTTTCCGTTATGAAGTGCTATACTAAAGTTGTAACAGGAGTGGCTAATAAGATATACTAAAAACAATGAGAAAAGAGGTTCTTATCATGCCACA
>CAJFUA010000012.1 GCA_904420085.1 uncultured Eubacterium sp.
CCCACATTAATTCTAAAACTTATATCTGTAACCCTAAGATTTTTTCATTAATCTGAGAGGTTTACACAAAATTTTTTACACTACCTATTAAAAAGATAAAGTCTGAAACGAATAAATAATTCTCCCCTGTTATACAATTAAATATATTTGATTTGCCGGATGATGATTCCATATCTGCTGTGGGTAACTTTCGCAGGCTATCTCAATTTTTCTATTTGCCTGTTAAATTGACATGAATATCCAATTTTTGTATGCTTATAGATAACGTCGGATGTCAAGGGCGAGTTTTTCTTCCAGATGAATTAACCGTTTAGCGATATCCTTTGTTTTTTCATCGGCAGCTTCATACTGATTCAGATATTGATTCAGAGATTTCACACCCATATTGCAGCCGTCTGTCATTAAATCGGCAATGGTTTTATCCGATTCGTTCATAACCAGCTTGACATTTGTTTTCATCCATGACATACCCTTTGCCATAGGATTTGGCTCTTTTCCATCATCCCCATTTTGATACCTGCGTCACATTCCCGCAGCAATTTTATTGTATCTGATTCAATCATTGGATATTTTCAACTCCTTCCATTTTATGGCTTATAATGATTATTCCCTTTTTTAAATTTACTATTCTGTTATTTTAGGAGAAAAAATTGCATTGCAAATTCATATCTGTTATTATGAAAACATTAGATTTAAAGTTCTATCAGAGAGGAGCCGGTCATGAGAACACCACAGGAAATCCTAAGCATGGTATTAAAAATTGCACAGGAAGATGAACGCATCCGCACCGTGACAATGGGCGGCTCCAGGGCAAACAAAAATTGTCCTGAAGATATATATCAGGATTTTGATATTGTATTTCATGTAAAAGATGTGAAACCGTTTTGGGATAATATGAAATGGATTGAAGAGAAGTTTGGAAAACCTTCATTAATTCAGAAGCCGGAAAGTATGAAATTAATTCCGCCGGATAACAACGGAAACTATATATATCTTATGATATTTCCGGATGGAAACAGAATTGATTTAAATGTGACATCTGAGCAATACGAAAGTGACGGGGAGCCAATGCGATTATTATTGGATAAAGATGGAACGTTTCCGGAGATTCATATTGCAGACGACTATTGGTACACGGAAAGACCGGGCGAAAAGCGTTTTCAGGATTGCTGCAACGAATTTCATTGGTGTCTGAACAATGTTGCAAAAGGGATTGCAAGAGATGAACTTTCCTATACTATGGAAATGCAGAATGACTGTGTCAGAAATATGCTGATTTTAATGCTTCAATGGTATGTTGGAACAGACTATGATTTTAAAGTTTCAACAGGAAAATGTGGCAAATATCTAAAAAAGTATCTGCCACCGGAAATATATGGAAGATTTAAGAAAACATACTCCAATGCAGATACAGAAAATATGTGGAAGGCTGCATTTGAGACACTTTATCTGTTTGGTGATGTGGCAAGAATTGTTGCAAAAAGACTGGGATTTACATATGACGAAGAAGAGGAAAAAGGTATTGAAAATTATATGAAACAGGTTCGGGACAACCTGCTATAAAAAAATCGTGGCGGCATATTTGCAGCCACGGTTTTTTATTTGACAACCACAGTGCAGGCTTTCATAAAGCCTGTTTTTTTGGAAGTAACATAAATGAGAGTCCGTCCTTTGCCAACAGCTTTCACTCTGCCGTATTTATTGACTGTAGCGACTTTGGTATTTGCGCTTTCATAAGTATAATTATCTTTTTTTGCATTATATCGTTTGTTTTGGCTTAGTGTGCTGATTTTTGCTTTGAGTTTTGCTGATTTTCCTGGCTTTAATTCAAGTTTCTTTTTGTTTATGGACATTTCCATATCGGCGACTTTCTGAAGTTTTAATGCATTTTTCTTAGAAACTTTTCCGTAATAATTGATATTTGACGTACTTTTCTGAAACAGTTCCCGATAAAAAACGCAGGCTACCAGATAAGCTCCGTTGTATCCCTGATGTTTATTTTCTTTTGGACGCCAGAGAAAAATGTCTCTGTTTATTTTATTGGAATATTCAAAATATAAACCGGCAGTGACGACTCTTATATGATATTTGGCACCTAATTTCAAACTGTTTTTTGCCATAATGTCTAACATTTGTTTTGGAGTATATTTATATTTTTTGCCATTTATGGTCCGCTTGAAAACGTAATTAAATCTCCAGGTCATAAAAAGAATGGGTTTTGCCCCGTTTTTTACGGCCAGTTTTTTTAATGTTTTAAAACATGGGTAAGTTTCTGTTTTAAAGGCAGTCACCATGGCGCTTGGCTGTTCCTGGAAAACGATATAGTCATATTTTTTCTTTTTTAACATTTTTCTGAGTCGTTTACCATATTCCCCTTTTCTGTCGGCAAATTCCTTAAATCCTTTGCCAAAACAGATCATTGTATCATTGGTGGCATTTTCGCCGGTGTCTGCAATGATTTGTTTTAGATTTCTTGTAATGGATTCTTTTGTGCTGGTCATACTGTTTCCAACAAATAAAATATTTGTGGTTTTTTCCTCGGCGTACACGGTAGTGCCTGTTATAGAAACGGGAATTGTTGATAAACAGACTGCCATTGCCGCAACGATACTAAGTAGTTTATTTAAAAATTCTTTCATTTGTTTCATGTCCTTTCCACGTCTGATGAATTTTCATATTTTTGCATTTTATTAAATATTATAACAAATGATTTTTGTAAAGCAATGATACAATGCAAAAAAATGCTGCCATTTTTTACTATGATGTCATAAGATAAAAAGTGATGCAAAACACAACAAAATGTGCCGTGGTGCCTGATTTAAAAAGACACTAAAATCTAAAGATAATAGATTTTGGAGTTATTATATATGGATAAGAAAGAAATTACCCGCTATGATTTAGATAAAGCAAACAGACTGCGCAATGTGAGACACAGTCATCATTTAACACAGGAAAAGATGGCAGAGAGATTGGATGTTGCATATACAGTGTATCAGAGAATGGAGAGTGGCAGAAATAACATTACACTTACCCATTTGAATAAGCTAAAGAAAGAATTTCAGGTATCTGCCGATTATATTTTATACGGCGAAGTAAAGGATGTCAGACATTGGGAGTTTGAGTTTGAAGGAATGAGCGAAAACGAACAACTGTCAGTGATGATACGTCTGCTGGTACATCTATGCAGATTGGATGAACAGTCCGAAAATCTGATAGAAGAAATAGAAAAATTAATATGTAAAAAAGGATAATTTATGCGTAAAAGCACCCCTTTATCAAACTTTTTTAGCGAAATACTTATTATTTATAAAATATCATGAAATTTCGTGAAAATAGTATATAATAAAATTTTTATGTAAACATACTATCTGTATACCCATATATACGGACAGTATGTTTGTTTTGAAAATGAGGACTTTTTTGTTTGATTTTCACGAGAGCTATGTTAAAATCAAAGCGGGTTCCATAAGGCAATATGGAAACTGCAGAGGGGCATTTGAGGAGAGGAGAGATTCCATGCAATATATTATTTCGTTTCTGGAAGGAATTATTACTTTTATTTCACCGTGTTTACTGCCTATGATTCCTATCTATGTTTCATATTTTGCAGGAGGCGGAGAGCGGAAGATAAGAAATACATTGAAAAATGCCATTGCCTTTGTCATTGGTTTTACGGTTGTTTTCATTTCTATGGGGGCTTTTGCCGGAACCATTGGAAGTTTTTTAAAATCACATCAAACGGTTGTAAATATTGTATCCGGCGGTATTGTTATTCTTTTTGGATTTAATTTTCTGGGAGTATTTAATATAAAATTATTTAAAGGAATGAAGAATAATGTAAATACAAGCCGGGGAGGATTTATCTCATCATTTACATTTGGTATTATTTTTTCGTTGGGCTGGACGCCATGTGTAGGGGCTTTTTTAGGTTCAGCGCTCATGCTGGCTTCCCAACAGGGAAAAGTCCTCACAGGAATGCTCATGCTTTTATGTTATTCATTGGGACTTGGCATTCCCTTTGTTTTAAGTGCGGTTTTAATAGATAATCTGAAAAGTACATTTAATTTTATAAAGAAAAATTATTATATTATTAATAAAATATGTGGAGGATTACTGGTTGTAATCGGTATATTCATGGCAACAGGCACACTTGGCAGATTTTTGACACTGCTTAGTTAGGAGGAGTTATGAACAGGAAAAAGACATGGTTGATGATTATAGGATTTGTTGTACTTATTGCAGGGGCATCGGTTCTTTATCAATATTTGGGGGATGAAGTGGAATCAGCTCCCTTTGGAAAAATCGAGAGTACTTCAGCATCACAAGAGGACGAACATTCGACGGAGAAACAGACGGACGCACAGACAAATCCGGCACCGGATTTTACGGTGGTGGATGAAAACGGAGAAGAATATCAATTATCGGATTTTAAAGGAAAGCCGGTGGTACTTAACTTTTGGGCGAGCTGGTGTGGACCGTGCAAAAGCGAGATGCCGGACTTTGAGAAAGCCTATCAAAAGTATAAAGATGAAATTTCTTTTCTAATGGTTAATCTGACTGACGGCTCCAGAGAAACGGTAGAAAAAGCGTCAGCACATGTAAAAGAGCAGGGCTATTCATTTCCCGTATATTATGACACAATGAGTGAGGCGGCAATGACATATGGTGTATATTCCATACCCACGTCTTACTTTATCAATAAAGAGGGAAATATTATTGCTCATGCACAGGGAGCAATCGATAAAGAAAATCTGGAAAAAGGAATTTCCATGATATACACAAATGTGATACAATAAAAGTATCATAAACAGAAGGAGGATTAAAATGAAATACTATATTTGTGAGCATTGCGGAAACATTATTGAATATGTGAAGGACAGTGGAGTGCCGGTAATGTGCTGTGGGCAGAAAATGACAGAAATCGTACCGGGAACATCCGACGGAGCGATAGAGAAGCATGTACCTGTCGTCACAGTGAGTGGCAATGAAGTTTTGGTTCAGGTCGGTTCTGTAGAACATCCTATGGTTGAAGAACATTACATTGAGTGGATTGTCATTGAGACGGAAAAAGGAAGCCAGAAAGTTCGGCTTTCAGCAGGAGACGAGCCGAAAGCGAAATTCTTACTTGCAGAGAATGACCGCCCGATAAGCGCTTATGCATATTGCAATTTACATGGATTGTGGAAAGCAGAATAAAGCAAAACAGAATAGCTAAGAGAGAATCGAAACTCTCTTAGCTATTTTTAAGGAGCAATAAATATTTTTAAAGTAAGTTTAGGGAGATATGAATCAGAAAGGGCAGACAGAATGGTAATTCGAGAATATAAGCCGAAAGACTGCAGGCTGCTTGCAGAACTTTTTTATGATACGGTCCATACAGTAAACGCAAAGGATTATACAAAAGAACAATTGGATGCGTGGGCTGACGGAAACTGTGATTTAGAAAAATGGAATCAGTCATTTCAGGAACATTACACCGTGGTGGCAGTGGAAAAAGAACAGGCTGTAGGCTTTGGAGATATGGACACAACAGGTTATCTTGACAGACTGTATGTCCACAAAGACGTTCAGGGAAAAGGTGTTGCCACTGCTATTTGCGATGCATTGGAATCAAAAATCAGACAAGACAAATATATGACCCATGCCTCCATTACAGCCAGAAAGTTTTTTGAAAAAAGAGGATACCGGGTTGTGAAAGAACAGCAGGTGGAACGGAAAGGGATTTTATTAAAAAATTATGTAATGGAAAAAGAAAGAACACAGTTTGCATGGATCGTAGGCCCTCTGATTCAATGGTATAGAAAAAAGGCGCGGGTGCTTCCGTGGAGAGAAAACCATGACCCGTATCGTGTGTGGGTTTCAGAAATTATGTTGCAGCAGACGAGAGTGGAGGCTGTAATACCTTATTACCATCGGTTCATGGAATATTTTCCTAATGTGAAATCTTTGGCTCTGGCACAGGAAGAAACAGTACTGAAACTATGGGAAGGTCTGGGGTATTATTCCAGAGCGAGAAATCTGAAAAAGGCAGCAGAAATGATATATTACCAGTTCGACGGGATATTCCCATGTGAATATGAAAGCATAAGAAAACTTCCGGGGATTGGGAAATATACGGCAGGTGCCGTCAGTTCCATTGCTTTCGGACAGCCTCATGCTGCAGTGGATGGAAATGTGCTTCGGGTTATTACACGATTGGGTGAGATAGGTATTGATATTAAAAATGAAAAGTTTAAAAACAGTGTCAGTGAAATGTTGGAAGAAATTTATCCGGCGGGTCTGTGCAGTGAATTTACACAAAGTCTGATGGAGTTGGGAGCAGTAGTATGTGTTCCGGGTGGAGAGCCGAAATGCAATGAATGTCCTCTAAAGGAAGGCTGCAGGGCTTATCAGAACGATTCATGGCAGCATTATCCGGTAAAATCTGCGAAAGCTGAGAGGAAAAAGATTTATAAGACGGTGCTTATTTTGTCTTCACAAGGGAAAACGGCTGTAAAGAAAAGAGAAGAGCAGGGATTATTGGCAGGTTTGTGGGAACTTCCGAATACAGATAAAAAAATGAACACCGAAGAAATTAAACAATGGCTGGAGGAACAGGGAATCGAGACCGCACAGATAAAAAAGCATAAAAATGCAAAGCATGTTTTTACGCATTTAGAGTGGTACATGTACTGTTATGATGTAGTGTGTACGACAGAGGGGAGTGATTTCAATTGGGTGTCTGAAGAAGAGTTAGAAGATACCATTCCATTGCCTACTGCGTTTCGGAAATGTCTGTAAATTCGAAACAACGATAAAATAAACACTTTATCGGAAGGGAGAATTTTGAGAAACCATGGCAAGCGAGAAGAAATTACATGTGTTTTTTCGCTATACCGTCAAAAGTATATGTAAGAATTTTGAGAAAACATGATGAATGAGAGCAAATTACATATGTTTCTTCGTCAAAACGATCCAAAATATATGTAAGAATTTTGAAAAATCATGGTAAGCGGGAAAAATTACATGTGTTTCTTCGTTAAATAGGGTTATGCCCATATAATGGTGTAAAAAGAAAATAATAAAAAAACGAGCCAAAGTGCTCACCTTTAGGTATAATTAAGTTTCCCA
>CAJFUA010000013.1 GCA_904420085.1 uncultured Eubacterium sp.
CTGTCCCGGCGAAAGACAGAAGCATGCCCTTGATTCTCCTTCCGATGTCATGGTATCTGCCTCAATCACGGTAGCCCCCGTGGAAGCTTTCAGGTTTGTCAGCTTTTTGTATGCCCCATGGGATAATGTGCCGGAATGTACTCCCGAAACAGGAAACTCGCCGGCTGCCTTTGCTGTCTTTGAAAAGGATACACCCTGCATGGACAGCACTGTCATAATGACTGCCAGCAGCATGGCAGACAACCTCTTTCCCTTTTTCTTAAACATTCTTTTCATTTCTCTTCTCCTTTATATGAATTTTTTTGTATCAAAAAAGCAGCCATATCAAATGTGCTGCTTTTGGTATCATTGATTATTTAATTGTGATTATCGTGGAAGATTGTATAATTCTTCCCAAGACATATATAATGTATCTATAGTTCCCTCCAACTGGCATCTTGCTTTATATTCTAAAGTATCTATCGGATGAGAATCCATAAACTCTTTTGAATTGTAGTAAGGATGTATATATTCGTAAAGCTCTCTTTCACACTCACCGTATGGTCTAAAATAATCCAAAAGACTGTTAATTCCCTCCCCTCTTAAATTTCTGGCCCCCACCATATCCGTTTCATACCAGTAATTTCCTAACTTAACAATGTTCCACGCATGGTTCATATCCTGACCGTTGATGTAATTATCTACCGTATATATATATTCACACTCCACATCTGCCATGTTACAGAGAATCTTATATAAAACAGAAAATCCATGACATTGTGTCTTTCTGTTCAAAAGTGTATCCTTCATTGTCACGCTCACGCCAACCCTGTAATCTATGTTGTCTGTCATCCATCTGCCAATCCGGTATGCCTTTTCCTGGTCTGTCATTGTGTTAATATTATTACCTTCCATGATATGGACTTCTTTTAAAATGCTGTGAAGCTCTTTCATAAGATTTTGATAATCAGCCTCACTGTACCATTCCGGCTGCTTTATTGCTATAGGCGCATAGATAAATCCGTATAAAAGTTTATCTTCATCTTCAATATATTTATACTGCCATTTATCAAAGACAGTGTAACTGTTAATCCATTCAATGTCTTCATCATACCATGAGGTATTATCAGAATTTTCCGTTTTATCTGTTGTTTTGTCTGAGGATGTATTGTTTTTTGCTTTTTTTACTGTAACTCTGAATTTTAATTTTTTAACTTTTTTCCCTTTGATTTTTTTCTTATAAGTAATCTTAACATTAATGGTTGCCTTACCTGCTTTCTTAGCCGTAACAACAGCTTTTGTCCTGCTTTTCTTTTTCACTGTGGCAACCTTTTTCTTTGTGGTTGTAAATTTTACTTTTTTGATATTTTTCTGCTTGATGCCCTTAATCCTGATTGTATATTTCTTACCTGCAGTAATCGTTTTTGCTTTCCGGTTCAGCTTTGGTGCTGCCGACACTGATGTTGTTGCCATCGTCATTACTGCTATAAACAGCATTACTGCAACCATTAATACTTTTGACTTCTTCATTATGTTGTCCTCCCCTTTAATTTGCTATTGCTTATCTTTCTTGACTCTATAATTTTATTATATAAAATTTATTTTCCCATTAAAATAATATAAGTAAAATATGTAAAAACATAAATGAATATAAGGATATATATCATAATCAGTATCTTAATAATAATTCTTCTTTTTGACTCTCTAAAACATTGTAATATTAGAAATGAGATATAAAAAACTAAGCACATAGCCACTGCCATTCCCATTATGCAAAAAATTTCACTTATAATTTCCATTTTGATTCCTTTTCATTATAATTATATCATATACAATATGCTATATCATAGTATATTTTTTGAATAACTTGAGTTAACTATGACATACTCTACTGTCTCTTTATTCTTTGTTTTCCTCTGTATCTTGTATATGATTATTTTTATGTTTCATGATTGCTTCTTGATATCTTTCCATTTCTTCCTGTGCCATTTTTTCGATTTTTTCTAAATACTTTTTTGGTATCTTCATGGAATACTCCTCTCAAAATACAAGCCTTAAAACTCTCTACAAGGTTTCTCTTTTGCCTGTCTTAATCTTTTGTTTTTATAATCATTTCACATTGTGGGTATCAAATTTATAAACATCCACAGCCTCTTCATCTCCTTTAGATTTTTGATAATAACAAATGGAACCGTCGAAAACATATAGACGATAATCTACGAAAACATCATTTATTTTACTAATAACCTCATCAAGATAATTGCAAATTATAAGATTTTTGAAACCCAGATTACTTTTAATATGAAAATTTTTAATAATATCACTTATAAAATCCTCATAATTTTCATTTGTATTTTCTTCAATTTGCGTTAATATCTTTCCAATATTTCTTTTCAAATATATAAATTTGATTACTTTTTTTATCTCATAAGAAATGATAGAAATTACTAAATAACTAAGAAGTGCAATTGATCCAATTAATAAAAGATATATATATCCATCAAGCAATCGAGACGAAAACAAAGGATAATCACTTTGATCAGTTATTAAAAAACTTCCTAACCCGCCTAACACATAAGGCAATATAAGCAATATAATCACACAAAATAAAATAATAAGTTCCGTAAAAAAAGCTTCAAATATATTTTTAATAAATTTTTTCATTTTTACCTCTTTTCTCTTCTTCAAACAGTTCCTCAATCTCCTTACCTGACATCATAGGATTTCTTTCCAATTCTTTTGTAACTCTTAAAATGCTTTTTGAATATTAATAGGCTTTATGAAAGGCTGGGTGGGGGACGATACCGGAAGTCATACAGTATCTATAGAGAATATTCTCTCTTTCCCAGCCCTTTATAAAACCTACTAATATTCGTGCATGGATTTGCCATAATTTTTTATCTGCAAACAGCAAACCGACCAAGAAGTATTGCTTTACGTATTTCATCTAAATCATTCATATCTCTTATCTCAATCCCTAATTTTTTTGCTTTATCTATATTATCTTTTATTACCTCATCCGGAATATCAAGAACGAAACATACATCTGCTTCTTCAATTTTATCTGTGATAAGATAATGTCCATTATCTCTTTCAATAAAAAGCTGTTTCTTTTTTTCATTATCGCAGCACAAATATGCCTTTCTTTTTCTTTCACTTTTTTCAAAGGAGAAAAAAGCTTTCTCATGATTATTTTCATCATACATTATAAGTCCTTTTCGCTTCATAAAATCGTACCTCCATTAATCACTTCATTAGAAAAATGTATACACTGTTCTTCTCTTACAGTTCGTCATTTCACTTTTTACGAAACACTTCTCATTGTCTGTGCGTGCTAGTTTTAAACGTCACGGCACACTTTTATAAATCCAGACAAGTATCCCTCAGAGCAACAGTTATTTAATTTTCAATGTGCTGCTCAGGTCAGGCTACCAAAGAAAGTTGTGCTTTTATAGGGTCATACCTTTCCTCTTCAGAAATCCAGCCATGCCTAAGTTCCATCTGTAACTGCACACTGGAGATTCCCAGATTAATACATATGCTTTTTTTAGATACGTTTGCCTTTAACATAGTTTCTATGAAAAGACGTTCCTTAAATGATAATTTTGCCTTTGGCATACTGTTTTCCTCCTGTATTTTTGTACACTTTTTTTCCTAAATGCGAAAAAAATAGTGCGAAAACACCTTTATTTAAAGTGTTTTCGCACTATATATTAACATTTATCTTCTCATTGTTCTTTCCCATTGCTCTACGTATGTTCTCATTGTTCTTATACCCGACCAATGATATTGGAAGCAAATATAGTCTCGCCTGCCGGATTTTGCTGCAAAAAACGACCGGAAATTTTAAACTGCCGGTCGTTTTTTCAATCTGAAAATCTTTGATTATTTTAAGTTATTTAAATATTCCTTTGCCTCTTCAATGGACTTTTTAAAGGAATCATCCGTCGAATTATCAAACAGGAATAAGTTCTTAATTCCTTCCGGAACCGAGAAATTCTGCTTACTGATGTACTCATCCCAGTTTTCAAGTTTCCATGTATCTCTATCTGAGTTACGGCGGATCATTCTCTGTCTGCATACTTCCTTATCGCACAGTACCCAGACAACAACCAGTTCTGCGCCTTTTTTCTGCAGTAACTCCTGTCTCAGGTTTTCCATGTATCCCGGAGTTCTTACCTCTCTGGTGTAAGGTGCATTGATGAATACCGTATCATTATATTCCAATGCTTCCATGGCAAGCGCCATCACACAATCGTATTCCGGATTTCGGATTTCAGCCTCAAAGAAATCTGAACTTCTGTTATACTCCTCGCCTGCCACAACAAAAATCTGCTTTGACAAGGTAATTAATGTATCCTTGTCCAAATATACACAGTTTGGCATAGCCTTTGCTAACTTTCTTGTAACAAATGTTTTTCCACATGCCGGTGGTGATGTTACTAAAATCAATTTTTTCATAATATACCTACCTCCTTATGCTTAAAGCAGAAGTGCTTGCTTTTTGTATCTATAAACAGTGCATCTCATTTTTTACCCAATTTCTCTATATAATACCACTTTTTCCTATTTTTAGTCAACCGGATAATTGAAATAAATTCCCACCTGAAATCCTGTCTATAAACGAACCTCCACAGGCTGATTGATTGATACCTCATCTTCTGTCACACGGCAGTCAAATGCCATAATCTGCACACCGGCTTTTTCTGCCTTTTCCAAGACTTCTGCAAACTGCGGATGTGTTTCTCTGTTGGGTGTAAAATACTTTACATATCGCATTTGGATGACCAATATAATATAGGCTTCATATCCTTCTTCTCTTGCTTTTATTAAATGCTCCACATGTTTAACCGCTCTTTCGCTGGGCGCATCCGGAAACAATGCTGCTCCGTCTCTTTCTAAGGTAACTCCTTTTACTTCAATCCAAGCCTTCTTTCCATCACCTTCCACATAAAAATCAAATCTGGAATTGCCATATGTTTTCTCAGAAACTACCAACGTTGTATCTTTATACAATTGTTTTTCCCTGAGCCATTCCCCCACCACTTTGTTAGGAGCCTGAGAATCCATGTTTACCAGACGACTTCCTTTCATAACTTTCACTAAGTCATACTTTGTTTTTCGGTTCGGATTGTCTGACTTTTCCAGATATACATCTGCACCCGGTATCAGCAGTTCTCTGCACCGCCCGGTATTTTTCACATGGACTTTCTGGGGATTCTCCTTTTCGCCTTCCACATTCACATAGGCGATAAACCGATTGGGTCTTTCTATAAATTTTCCTTTTACGATATGATGATATTTCATTGTTTTTACAGGGTTCTGATTGAAAACAGAGAGAAATAAAAACTCCTATGGCAATAAGCTCTTTTTACGCTCTCATCAAGAATAAAAACAGGAATGGCGCTTCAGATGATAATTCCGAAACGCCACAAAATTGAAAGGGTTTAGATTATTATGTTACCTAAAAATCTAATACACTTATAGTTTAAAAATTAAAAATGTTTTTTGCAATAAGAGACAAATACAATTCATTTTTTTGTTAATTTTGTACATTTCTGTACCCTTTTGGCTTATTTTTCGAAATCGTTTATAATTACTTTTGCACAATTATTTTTATTTTTCCTGTTTTTCGTTTTTTTCGTTTTTTCAAAAAACCATTAAAAACATTTTTCTTTTTTGTCAACTATAAAACTGATTGTTTTCAGAACCTTTTTCTCCTGATAATTTTATATTGGATTCATCCATTTTTACTTTCGGTATGATAATCGGCGGTAGCCCGGCATTAACCATGATGGTTGTTATCAGCGCACGCACATGGGGATATATTTCATCATATGCTTTTTTATGGATTTCTTTTTTATCCATTCCCTCCTGACAGTCCAAAAATGCTGTTGCGCTGAATTTAAAGTTGAAATCCATAGGAGCATTCTTATCCATCATATCAATGGTCAGATTTGCTGCGCAATGTAAATTATCCTGCGTATATTTTACATTAAATGACGCTCTCTGGCTGATATCCAGCTGCACCTGCCCTTCCAGTTTGTTTGTCAGATCAATTTCTTCTACTTTGATTCCTTTAAAAGTCAATTCTCCCATAACACACCTGCTCTACTTTCTTACTTTTACTTTTTTCGTTTTACTCCACGCACCATAATATGTCTTTTTATTTACGATTTTATAGGCCCGTACCTGAATAAAATATTTTCGCTTCTTCAGTTTCCGAATTGTATAAGTTACCTTATTCTTCTTGACTTTTTTTAGTTTTGCCTTCTTTAATTTCTTTTTACTGAGTGCATAGCGTATCTGATATCCGCCTGCACCGGAAACTTTTCTCCACGAAAGTTTAATTTTCTTTCCTTTAAGATTAACTGCTTTTTTTATCGTCGCTCTCTTAACTGTTACCTTTCCCAGAACTATGGTCATCGGGACAGGTCTGTTGGGATTATCTTCTGCTGCAATAATATGTACCGTCGTCCCATAACAGTTTTTTCCGATTCCTGTGACGGTAATGGTAACTTTTCCCAAAGCATCGGTTGCAACTGAATATCGGTAATCCACATTCGGTATCAGCATTCTGCCATTGTCGGGAATACTCACTGTAACCACAAGCCGTTTCCATGCATCAAATTGAGCTTTTACCTTTGCAGTGGAAATTGCCCTTTTTGTAATAGTAAAGGTTTTAATGATTGTTCCTGTATAATTTCCTACTCCCCGGATGGTCATGGTTGCCGTTCCCGGATAGTAATTATTTACATAATCAATCTCATAATCTTTCATGGAAGACAGGTTATAACTTCCCTGATTCATCTTAATCGGCGGTTGAATGGTCATATCAATATAGGAATACTGTGCCTTCACATTGGACAGATTTTTTGTTACCATGCCAGAAGAAATATCCGCCCTGACAATTTCAAAAGTATCTCTCAACTCTCCTTCATAAGCTCCCATTCCTTTTACAATTACAGCGGCTGTTCCTGCATTGATATTATCCTCATACGTTACCGTGAAATCCACATTTTCCTTCAGTTCTGTACCGTCATCTGTTACTGTAACAGGTACCGTCCGGGCTGCAGCATTATATACCAGTGACACCGTTTCCATCTCAAGATGACATTGCGAAATATCTTTTTTTGCAATATACTCTGTTGTTTCCTGATAAACGTTACCGTCATATCTGTCCGGCGCCGCCAGTTCTGCTGCCTGTACGCTGAAAGTCATTGTAAGACTTAAAATAATACTTAAGACTTTTCCTATTTTTCTGTGCATCAATCCATAAGCCTCCTCCGTTTTTTTCCTTTCAACTCCTGCCAGTATTATTGTAATTTTATCATAACGGAGGAAAGGTCTCAACCTAAAAAAGAGTTCGCAGGCGAACTCTTTTTTAGGTTATAATACCCGGACCTTTACCCGATATCTTTTTGTCGAAGTACGCATCTTTACGGTAACCGTAACGGTTCCTTTCTTTAATGCCTTTAATTTTCCTCCTTTTGTCACTTTTACCACTTTACCGTTTGAAGAAACGAATTCTAAAATATCATTTTTTATATAGCCGGATTTTTTCTTTTTGGATACGAAAACTTTTGTCTTCAACACATATGTCCGGCCTTTTTTTAATTTTATTCTTTTATTGTCCGTGGTAATCTTTGTTACTTTTGATGCGCGGTATTTCTTTGTACCGGATTTTCCTTTTGCTGTCACATATGCTCTGTAACCATACTGGGAACGTATTCCCTGATTATACACTTTTTTCATATAGGACGCCATTTTTAGTTTTGTCTTTCGTGGAAAAGCATTGCGTCCTATATAATCCACACTCTTTGGAATTGTGACTTTTTTTATTTTTGTATTTTTGAAAGCATAGTCACGGATTGTCTGCAGACGTTTCGGAAGCTTTACGCTCTTTAAAGATGTATTTTCAAATGCAGAACCCCATATTCTTTTCAGGCTGTCAGGCAGTTTGATACTTGTCAGTGCAGTACATCCCTGAAATGCTCCCACACCAATATACGCTACCTTTCCACCGATTGTCACATTTTCAGTTTCTTACAGCCCGCAAATGCCTGATCCGGAATATAGGAAATTTTTCCGGAAATTGTCACTTTTTCAATATTTGTTTCGGCACAGGCAAGTTCCGGCACGAAACCGGTAAATGTTACCTCTTTTAGATATTTATGATTTAAAAATAACTGATGAAACCCTACATCGGATATTACTGTCTTTGGAATCACATAGTTTCTGTCTTTTTTTGCACTTGGATAACAAATCAGTTGTTTTCCTTCCTTGTCATACAGTATTCCGTCCACTGTCTGATATCTGGTACTACCGCTGTCTGCCAGAACCTGTTCCAATGTGTCGCACCATGCCAGCCCTTCTGCTTCCTCCAATGTATCATTGACTTTCACGGTTAAAATGTCCGCAGTACAGGTAAACCGTTCCGCCAGTTCCTTCACCGGCAGTCCTTCTATTTTTTCCGGCAGTATAAGATTTTTATCCGTTCCTACATAATCCTCAATAAGAATATGCTTACTGCCTGATGCGTTATCCGTATGTATCTGATAAATATAACCGTTCCAGTTTAACTTCTGCTCCTCTGCATTTACATCTGCAATTCCTATCGTTGTGAATGTTAAAACAAAAACTAATATGTATGCTGCTATTTTTTTCATATGCTATTCCTCCTAAATCTGCTGTAAAACATAGACTTTTCGTCCTGTTATATGTTATACGTTGATTGAATGAAAAAAATCCCTAAACAACACCATATTCATACTTTTCGATTATATATATATATCAATATAGTTATGTTTAGGGATTATGTTAAATTTTTATTGATGTTTTTCATACAATAATCTTTCTTATATCCATTGCTTTAATTAATCTTTGCATCCACATATGCAATGATAACTTCCGCAACTTTATCCAAATCCATGCCGGTTGTGCTGACGCACAAATCGTATCCTCTGGAATCTCCCCATTTATTCTCACAGTAAAAATTATGATATGTTTTGCGAACCTTATCTACTTTTTTCATTTTCGATAATGCAGCTTTTTCATCCAGACCCTCACGCTCCATGACACGATGCATTTTACTCTCTTTATCTGCCATGACAAAAACTCTTGTAAGGTTTGGGTTGTCCGCCAGTATTTCATCTGCACATCTTCCGATAACCACAAAAGATTCTTTTTCCTTATTTGCCTTATTTCGTAAAAATGCAAACTGCTTGATGGCAATATCCTGTTCTATGGACACAGGCGAGCCGGTAATCGGTATCGGCATAAACGAAATATTGATTGGTCTCTCATCAAATCTCTCCAACACTTCTTTACTGTATTCCCCTGTCTTCTCCAACTCCTGCAGCAATTCCTTATGATATAAGGAAATACCATAATGTTCTGCCAGTTTCTGTGCCACAATATGACCTCCGCTGCCAAACTCTCTTCCCAATGCAATAATAATCTGTTTCATGTTTTCTTCCTCCTATTCATTATATTCTGAATATTTGGTATTTATCTCTCAACCGTACCTACTATTCCTGTTGAAATTATACCACGAAACCATGTTCAAAAACAAGTACTACATCAAACAATCTGACAGGGCAATGCATTTTTATGATACGTTTTCGTCCGACACAAAATCATCATTTCTTATTTATAACCCTAGGCTAAAAATTTAGGTTGAAAGGATTCCAAGAAATGCCCCCAGAACACCGATTGCCATTAATATAAGCATGACAATAATCGGGCTGATTTTCTTTTTCTTAAAAATCATGTACATAATGCCAAATAATGCCAACGGAAGAATGCCCGGTGCAATTCCGTCAATGACTGCCTGCAGCGTTGTTGCTTCTTCTCCTATACCGAATTTAACAGGAATGCTGAAATAAACATTTTCTGCCGTCATCGCACCACAGATGGTCAATCCTAAAATACTTGCATAGGACATTACTTTCTTTAAAATTCCGGATGCTTCTAATTTCGTCAATGCATTGGCTCCCAAATTATATCCGAAGAAAGTCAGAAGATACCGGATTCCGAAGTTTGGAATATTATAAATCAGCCAGAAAAGCAGTGGTCCCAATGCGCTTCCTTTTTTGGCAAGAGAAACTCCCACGCCCATGGCAATAATTCTGAAAGTTCCCAGATACATGGCGTCACCAATACCTGACAACGGTCCCATAAATGCTGTTTTGACACTGTTGATAGATGATGTGTCAAATTCCGGATCCTCCGCATTTTTTTCTTCCATTGCCGCACTGATACCCAAAGGAAATGTAGAGATGGCAGGAGTGACATTGTAAAGTTCCATATGTCTCTGTAATGCCTGAATATAATCCTCTTTCTTCGGATACAGTTTTCTCAAAACAGGAAGCATTGCAAATGTATATCCGGAATGCATCATTCTTTCATAGTTCCACGAGTGTTCCATCGGAATGGAACGGAGATAAACTTTTTGTAAGTCTTTCTTCGTAATCTTGTTTGGTTTTTCAATATCCGGTTTAAAATTCATCAAAGTCACCTCCTACCTCTGTTTTTTCTTCTACGGCAACAGTTTCTTTTTTGTGACTGATAAAAGGACTGTTCTCACTGTTTGTCATAAAGTAAAGCGCCACTAATATAAGAATCGCAAACAGGGATACTCCTGTGGTGGAAACACCCGTATATGCAACAATAAAATATCCGATAAAAAAGAACGGTGCGATATCTTTCCGCCAGATGGTTCCTGCCAGCAGGGCAAATCCCATTGCCGGAAGCAGTCCGCCTGCAATTTCCATTCCGGTCTGGACAAATTCCGGTATGTAGTTTACCAGACCTTCAACTTTATCTGCTCCAAAATAAAATGCCAGCGGCACAATCGGTGCCGTAATCCCCCATGCAATCAGACCACTGAGAATATAATTTCTCTGAAATGCTTTATCATTTCCTTTGGCAATATTTCTGTCCATGGCATGGGCAAATAATTGTAAAATCGGATATCCGGTAACATTGCTGATTGCCAGTACCACACTGGCTACCGGAATTCCGATGGTAAGTGCCAGTGCCGCTCCTCCGCCTGCCTTGATTGCCAGTGCAACGCCCAGCACCGTTGCCGATACTGTATCCGGCGGATCGTACGCTCCAATCGATACTGCTCCTGCAAATGCCAGTTCCATCGTGGCACCCATAATGATTCCCTGCTTTATATCGCCCATTGCCAGTCCTGTCAGAAGCCCCAGAACAAGTGGTCTCTGTATCATACACGTTCCCAGCAGCCACTCGCAATTTGCAAACAGACAGATTGCCAACAGCAATAAAGCTTGAATTCCTGTGCTCATAAATTTTCCTCCTTATATTTTTTTATTTCAGGTGTTTTTACACCTGTCTACAACTTAATCTGTTGCTTTTTTACATCAGGCAGCATCTGCATGACCACACGAACGCCCTTTGCCTGAAGTCCTTTGATCAGTTCCTCTTCTTTCGGCGTGACATACACTACGGTTGCTAATTGTTTTTTTCCTTCTCCCGGTGTTGTTCCTCCGATATTTAATTCCGTCATCTCAATGTGTTCTCCCAGTCGTACTGCCTCCTCAATGGTTTCACATACGATAAATAATTTGTATTTATCCGTGATGCCGCTGTTAATTGCAGCAATACTGTCCTCCACATTTTTTACAACCACTTTTACTCCCGGCGGTTTTGCCAGTTTCACGGACTGTACCCGGATCGGATCGTTCAATAGAGTATCCGTCACCAAAAGAATACAGTCTGCACCTAAATAATTCGTCCAGCCTACCGCCACCTGACCGTGCAGCAGCCTATAGTCCACACGTACCGCTTTGATCATTGTCACATCCTCCTTTTACTTATTTTTTATCTCTGTATTACATCCCGTCAGAAATCATCCAAATCCTGCGCATCTGTCTGCAAGGCATCATTACAGAAGATGATTCCTTCCTTTGCCTGCCCGATTGCGGAACGGATTAACTGTTCCGTATCTTCCTCTTCTTCCGCCATTACCAGCGCCATCACCAATGCCATATTCATTCCGCTTACCAGATAAACATTGGGTTTATTTAACAGCTGCATCATTTCATTGTTTACACTGCCTCCAAATATATCTGTTGCAATAATAATATCGTCCGACTCCGGAATTTTTTCTATTTCCCGTATCATCCGATCTTTAAACAGTTCCTCTCCATCCACATAAGCATTAAAATACGGCAAATCTATTCCCAAAACAAACGAAACCGCCGCGGCAATGCCTTCTGAAATTTTTGAATGACCTGTCAGTAACAAATGCCTCATGTCAACCTCCTTTAAAACGGATTACTTTCTGTATATCCGTCACTTTTACACCGGACAATCTCTTCAAATTTTTTATGAAGCGGATGTTCCGAGGTAATTCCTTTTTCCTTTGCCACAAAAAATGCCAGATACTGATAAAATGCCATAAAATATAATGGCGCATAAATCTGATCCATGTGCAAATCTTTGAATCGTACCAGAAACGTATTTTCCGTAATAAGACCAGATGCCTCATAAACCTGTAAAACCCTTTCTTTTGTCTCATCTTCTACACAGGTAAAAAAGAGCGTGCTTTCCGGCGTCAGTTGCAAATCCGGTCCGTGAATAAATTCTTCTATTTCATACACCGTGGTCTGGATATGCACCATCTCTGAAATTTTCAACGCTCCCTCGCTGACAGTACCCATGTTGGCACCACCGGCTATCAGAAATGCGCTGTTTGCAATCATCAGTTTTTCCCTGTTCTCCATGCAGAAATCTTTTGCCTGCTGATACATCAGTGCGTGGGCTTTTGCTGCTTCCGTCATATGCTCGAGCACGACCGTATAAGTCTTTGCATTTTTCTTTACGGTCAGTTCCAGTCCTAAAAGCATAAAAAACAGAATCAGCGTAGACATTCCTTTGGTCACATAGCCTATTGTTTCTTCACCGGCGCCGTACTCCAGGCAGATATCTGACATTTTTCCTAAGTCACTTTCCCTGTTCCCTGTAATTCCAATTACCTTCCTATGATTTTCTTTATGTTTTTGTGCCGCACCTAAAATATTTGTACTATATCCGCTCTGAGAAACAAACAGGTAAATATTGTCATCACTAACTGTCTCGTAATACGTGTACGCAAAAGGGGTTATCACCCTTGTATGTGTACCAACATATTTTTTGAGAAAAGGCAGTGCACACATTGCTGCATTGTAGGATGAACCGGAAGCCACAATGGTGAGCGTCCGGTCCTCAACATGCTCATCTTTCAGCATTTTCACAAGAATACCTGTCAGTTTTTCTCTGTTTTCAATGTTCTTCAAATACGTAGGAGTTATTTCTGCAATATAATCTTCCATATTCTTTGCCATACGCACCTCCATTAATATTCCATAACACGGTAATATCTTCTGATATCCAATGAATGTCCTGTAGCATCTTCAAGATGTGCCGTCAGTCTTCCAAGCACCGCCTCCAGAATTGCGGGAGAAAAATCTCCGCGGTATTTCTCATCCACTTTTCCCGGAACATAGTCTTTTGTGTCGATGACCCGCACCTTTTTAGAAATCTTATTGGCAAAATGAATGACTCTGTCCGTCAGCGGTCTCGTTTCGTCTTCACCGTTAAAAATCATAATGTTGGTATCTTCTTCCAGCAGTTCCAGTGTTCCGTGGAAAAATTCCGGTGACTGTATGGACTTTGTTTTCATCCACTGCATTTCTTCCATATAGCACATTGCAAAACAGTATGTGGGACCCCATACATTTCCGGCGCCTACCAGCATATGATAAGTTTCATCTTTAATGTCGTATGCCAGTTCCTTCATTGCCGCATCCGCTTCTTCTTTCGTATCTGCCATGGCCTCCGGCAGCCGGGCAAGCGCCTGCATAAACGATTCATAATCCGGCATGTCGCCGTTTTTCTTTAAAAACGCAGATGCAATTAAGAATAAATTCATATAGTCTCCATCACAGGAATACTCATCTTCTCCAATACCTAAAATCGGATATTTCAATTCATCATATAAAGGAGTGTCTTTTTTGTAACTGACACCGATATTCGGTATATGATGTTCATTACAGTAACGTACTGCTGCCACTGTCTCCTTTGTCGTTCCTGACGCACTGTACAGCACCACCAGTGATTTTTCTCCAACGGCCTTGTTATTTCCCAGAACCAGCTCTGCCGCATTTTCTACATAAACAGGCATCTTCGTTCTTTTTTTCAGAAACTTTTCTATCGGCAACATAATAGAGATGGTTCCTCCAATTCCGCAAAGTACAATATTTTCAATTCCCTGTGAGAAAATATCCTCCATATAGCTTTCAATCACAGGGCGAAGGTCTAATGTTTTCTTCATCCCTTCCAAATATGTTTCTCTGTTGTATCCTTTATAATTCATTTCACCTCTCCTATCCTTCCAATTTATCATCACAAAGACGTCTTGTTGTTTTCAGCATACCACCCCTTTTATTTATGTCAATATTAAATAATAAAAAATGTTTATTTCTATTCATTTTCGTGTAAATTGCACAAAACGCATGGTACTTTTTATACATCTCACCTTTTTAGCATACCACTTTATTATTTTTATTTTTTATGTTATAATTTTGTCAGCATACCACATATCCGTTTTATGCCTGTTTTTAAGGCGAACAAAGCCTTTACCTCATACCAGTAATACTTTCATGAAATATGATATTTTTTTGACAAATAGACCAGTGGGAAAGGAGCAGGAAAAATGCCCGGAAAACAACCATTATATTTACAGTTGGCAGAGTTAATTGAGAAAAAAATATTATCAAAAGAATATGTCCTTGGCACTTACATTCCCTCTGAGCGGGAACTATGCGAGTCATACGGGGTCAGCCGGATGACTGTCCGCAAAGCCATCAGCCTTTTAGAAGAAAAAGGACTTCTGTCGAAGATACAGGGAAAAGGTACCATTGTCCGTCCCACAGTGTTGGAAACTCCCATTGACTCCATTCAGGCAATGGGTAAATACATACGTAGTTTTGGTTTCACTCCCACAAACAAAGTACTTCATACCGCAAAAAGACGGGCAGGTATTAAGTATTCACGTATTTTCAGCATTGACCGGAACGATTTTATTTTTGAACTTTTCCGTTTACGGTTAGCAGATGGCAGACCGTTTGCCATAGAATACACCTATGTTCCTTCCTACATTCTTCCTCACTTTGAAGATTACAATTTTGAGTTCTGCTCTCTTTATGATTTATACGCAATGAACCATATTGAATTGTCCTTGGACAATCAGAATTTAGAAATTGTAAGAATCGACAGTCCCCAGTCCGATTTACTGAAACTGCCGAAAAACACGGCAGTGTTTATGCTTCATAACACGGTAAAGGATTCTTTGGGAAGAGTGGTAGAATACACCCGTTCTTATTTAGGAAAGGATACTATCAGTTTCTCCACGGTCTTAAAACATATTTAAAATGTGAAACAAAGTGCCGGTTTATGAATTTATGAATTTCAGAGGGAATTATTTATGAGCAAATATACCAATTTATTAAGCGAAGAAATCAGAGAAAAAATAGAAGAATATATGATTGAAAAAAATTTACAGCCCCACGACAGACTGCCTTCGGAAAGATTTTTCTCCCAGATGTTCGGTGTCAACCGTCAAACGGTACGTACTGCTTTAAAAAGATTAAAAAACGAACATCATCTTTATACCCTTCCGGGAAAAGGCAATTTTGTTTCACCGCCAAAATACAAAGAGGAAACCGAACTGCTTGCCTCCTTTTCCGAGGGGTGGAAAAGTGAAGGAAAGACTTCCAGTAAAGTCATCGAATTTTCCTTAATTGACGCTTCTTTGTCCGTAAGCACCAACCTGCAGATTGAATTCGGAGAAAAAGTATACAAACTGGAACGTGCCCGCTGCATTAATGATGAATATATAACGATTGAGATTTCTTTTATTCCGGAAAAATATTGCAAAGACCTGCACCGGTTTGATTTTTCAAAAGACTCCCTTTATAACGTGTTAGAAAATGTTTATGGCTACCACCTTTCCTATATCGAAGAAAAAATTGCTATTACGGCACTTAAGGAAGAAGATGCAGCGTTACTCGGCTGCGAGACCGGAGCCGACGCATTTTACATTAAAGGTTTTACTTTTGATGACAAGAAAAGAATTATCGAATATTGTATCACTTCTGACCGTGCAGACAGATATGTATTAGTCAGCCAGTTGGAAACTTTAACCTGACCCGTTTTCATGAAAGCCAAAGTTTCGCCGGCAAAACGGATTTGTGGAAACACAAAAGGAGAGCCGCCAAAGTCTGTCATATACAGGCTTTGACGGCTCTCCTTTTATCTGTATTAACCTTCAATGGTAATATACTTCTTTTCTTCTACGGCAGGTTCTGCTTCTTTCTTTGGAACAAACAGTTTCAAAATACCGTGTTTAAACTCGCCTTTTACATCCTCTTCCGTCACATCCTCACCGATGTAGAAGGAACGCTGGCACGCTCCTGAATAACGCTCTCTTCGGATATATTTGCCGGATTTCTTCTCCTGCTCATCATGATTCAGTTCTTTCGTGGCATTAACTGTTATATAACCGTCCTTCAGCGATACCTGAATCTCTTCTTTCTTAAATCCCGGAAGATCCATCTCAAGTTCATAACCCTGCTCTGTCTCTTTAATATCTGTCTTCATAAGATTTTTCGCATTGTGTCCGTAAAGTTTTTTCTCTGCCTTTCTCATGCTTCCGTCATTGAAAAACGGATCGTCAAAAAAGTCATCAAATAAATTTTCTCCAAAAATACTAGGCATTAACATAATCATCTCTCCTCTCTGCTACAATATATGATTGATTACCTTGTTTCTTCGGAACTGGGGTATTACGGGGAATTCAGAGGTTTTACATTTCACTTCTTTTATTCCTCTTCCTTCGTTCTGATTATGTTATAGCACTTTTGTTAGCACTCGTCAAGAGTGAGTGCTAACAATTTCTGTGAATTTTTTGTGAACTTTATTTCTTTAAAAATCCTACGCTGCCTTTTATGATGATTTTATCAAATACAATAAACATAGCCGGAAGGACACAGATTACACATAACATACTTACCACTGCCCCTCTTGCCATAAGGAGACATAAGGAACTAATCATGTCAATGCTGGAATATACACCCACGCCAAATGTTGCTCCAAAGAATGTGCAGGCGCTGACAATCACAGACTTCATTGTTGCCGTCAATGTATCTTTCGCCGCAAGTTTTTTATCTTTGCCGGCTCTGCGTTCTGTCTTGTACCGGTTTGTCATTAAAATAGCGTAATCCACTGTAGCACCAAGCTGAATGGTTCCAATGACAATTGATGCAATAAACGGCAGTGTCACTCCTGTATAATATGGAATTCCCATGTTGATAAATATGGCAAATTCTATTACTGCAACTAATATGATTGGCAGTGTGAAAGATTGAAATACCAGTGCAATAATCAAAATGATCAGGAAAATGGACACAAAATTTACCGTTGCAAAATCCTTGTTCGTAATTTTTATCAAATCTCTGGTACAAGGTGCTTCACCTACCAGCATCCCTTTGCTGTCATATTTTTTAATGATCTCCTCTATTTCATTGCATTGGGTATTGGCTTCTTCCGAGCCGGTTTTATAAGAGGACATAAACACCATCATCTCGTAGTTATCCTTTTGTAACTGACCGGAAATCTGTTCCGGGATAAACGAGTCCGGAATACTGCCGTCCAGAACACTTTCCATTCCCACAGCCATCTGCACACCGTCAGTTTTTTCTACTTCTTCCAGCAGTTTTTTTCTGTCTTTTTGAGGTGTATCCGTGTTTAATAAAATAATATTGGCTGAACCTAACTGATAATCCTCAGACAGTTTTTTCTGAGCTTTTACACTTTCCAATTTATCAGGCAGACTTAAAGACAGATCATAATATACTTTCGCATGACTCTGTCCATACACAGCCGGAACCAAAATCAACAAAAACAAAGCAATAAAAATTTTATAATGTTTTGTAATAAATCCCGGTAGGTTCTTAAATTCAGGCAGTAACTGTCTGTGCCGCGTTTTCTGTATTGCCTTATCAAAAATCAGTATAAAGGAGGGCAGTATGGTTACACAGGCAATGACGCCTAAAATGACTCCTTTTGCCATAACCACACCCAAGTCAAGTCCCAAAGTAAAACTCATAAAGAAAAGTGCAATAAATCCGGCAACGGTAGTGATGGAACTGCCCACAACAGATGATATGGTCGCTGCAATGGCCTCTGCCATAGCCACCTGTTGGTTGCCCTTTTGCTTCTCTAGCTGTTCTTCATAGCTGTGCCACAGAAAAATAGAATAATCCATGGTAACGCCCAATTGAAGAACGGCTGCCAGTGCCTTTGTGATATATGAAATTTCCCCTACCACAAAATTGCTTCCCAGATTATAAATGATCGCCATTCCTATACTTAAAAGAAAAAATAACGGAATTACATAGGAATCCATCAATAAGGATAATATAATTACAGACAATAACACTGCAATGCATACATAAATCGGCGTCTCGTGATCCGACAAATCTCTTGTATCAGTGACGACGGCAGAAATACCACTGATCATACACTGATGTTTTGTAACAGACCGTATTTCATTGATGGCTTCCATAGTTCCTTCGCCGGAACTGGTATCATCAAATATTACCATCATAATCGTAGAAGTTCCTTTGTTAAAGGCATCATATACTTTGTCCGGCAGCATGGATTTAGGAATGCCCGCATCTGCAAAACTGTCATACCAGAGCACCCGGCTCACATGGTCTACTTTTTTCATTTTCTCAACCAGTTTTGACACATCATAGTCATCCATTTTATCTACCATGACAATTCCGAATGCTCCTGCATCAAACTCATCCATTAATATCTCCTGCCCTTTCATGGTATCAATACCATCCGGAAGATAATATAATAAGTCATAATTTACTCTTGTATTGAAATATCCGATAGCCGCCGGAATCAACAGTAAAATGCTGACAACCAATATGATATATCTGCCTTTTACAATCAACTGTCCAAATCTTTTCATATGATATCAACTCCTTCTTTACTTATCCGACTTAATTTCTCCGGTTTTAAAAATAAATTTAACACTGCCTGTCATATTTTCATTGATACCGGAAAATGACTGATATTCTTTTCCGTTATTCAAAACCTCCTGGACACTTTCTATGGCTTCCTCTGCATCTTTACCAAAAATCTGAGTTATTTTACTGATTCCCTCTTTATTCAGTTTCACCACACCTTCTTTTAACGTTTTCGTTCCATCAAACAGCGTGACAATTCCAAAATCCAGTTCTCCTGTTCCCTGTGCCAGACTCTGCGCGCCTTCCTTGATTCTCTCAGCGCCCCCGTCAACAGTCTCAATGCCGTTTTGCACCTGCGTGCTTGCACTGCCCAGTTTATTCTTCATTTGCTTTGTTCCACCTGCCAAGGATTTCATTCCTTTGTTCAATGTGTTGGCTCCTGTTTTCAACTTTCCTGTTCCACCAGACAAGGTTTTTGTTCCCTTAGATAAGGTTCCTGTTCCTTCCGTCAACTGACCGGTACCCTGTGCCAAAGCAGCCGCCCCCTGATTCAGTTGGACAATTCCATTGTAGAGGGTGTTCACTCCCTGATTTAAACGGCTGGCACCTGTTTCTAAACTGTTCATTCCGTCCAACAGAGATTTTATTTCCGGTTTTTTGCTGTCTATCTGTTCTTCAAATGCAGACTTTACCGCCTTCAATGTCTGAATACTGTAATATGCCTGTGACAGTTGAAAATAGGATTCCGTATTCAGATTATTTGCCTGAAGTACCGTTTCCAATTCCATTCCTTTGGATACTGCTGAATGAATAGATTCCACTGTATCATTTAAAGCAGTTTCACTGGAAATCGCCCCACTGGTCGCCTGTGTTATCCGCTTTATCACATCATCTATCTTCGTCTGTATGGAATCCGGGGTACTCTGGAGACTTTCGGCCAATTCTTTCACGCCTTCACCGGCGGCTTCTGCTCCCTCTGCCAACGCTTTTGCTCCGTTGTTAAGCCCCTGGCTCTTTACTGCTCCACTGCTGTCTGTCACATCCTCAAAAGCTGCCTTTGCATTGTTTAAACCTTCGGACAATGTATCTGCTCCATTATCAATTTCAATGGCTGCGTTGTTTAAATCCTTAGCACCACTGTTAATTGCTTTCGCACCGTCATCCAACTCCTTAGAAGCCGTTTTTATATTTTGAGTGCCTTTATATAATTTCTTTGCACCATTGTCCGCCGACTTGACACCGCCAATCAATGCCTTGTTGAATGTTTTATAATTGGTTAATAACCTTGTGGTTCCTAAATACAAATCGGACATATACTTCGCCACATTTTTTGCTCCGTCATCAACTTTGTCCGCTCCTTCCATTAACTGTCCTGCTCCGCTTTGAAGATTTTCCGCTCCCTCTTCCAACTGTTCGGTTCCATTTTCCAGTTCATCCATCTGCTGACTGACATCTGAGAAATCCAATGCTTCTTCTAAGTCCATGTCACCCATATCGGAAGTGGCTACTGTCAGCGCCATATCCATCTCAAAATTTTCCACATCTGCCTCAACCGTAAAAGACTCCGGAATATCAATATCCTTCATATATTCTTTTCCATTTTTCACCCGGGAAATGAGATAATCTTTTAATCCCGGCGCCCCATAACCTATGACAATTTTTGTATCGTCATAGTCCAACACTTTTCCCTGATTCACTTCCACGTTTGTGAAATTTTCTCCCAAAACCATTCCTGTCAGCATGAGAAACGGTACGAATTTTCCTTCACGCTCCGAATCATTTATATAATGATAAACCATTTTGATTTTTCCGCTTTTTCCTGCCAACTGTTCCGACGACCTTTCTTTTCCATCCAGATAGTATGTAATCTGTACACCGACAGGTGTTGACTCTGTGGTCGTTCCCTGATAAGTAATATTTTCTCCTTTGTTTTCCCAAATCAGTTCACCGTTTTGAGCCGTAAACTTTTCATCTCCATTAAGATTTTCTATCTGTTGAAGATTGGATATATCACGGATATTTTCTTTTCCTGAAACTTTTAATACATCACTGACTATTGTATTTTTTACGCTTCCGTCCGCATCCAGTTCAACAAAAACCGTCTCTTTCTTCTCCGCATTACTTCCATCTCCCACTCTGCCACTTAACAGTTTTTCCAAATGCTCTTCTGTTTTTTCTGCCTGAACCTGATTTTCTCCGGTGTCTTTCCGGGCTGTATCAGAACCACATCCTGAAAGACATCATGTTGACATAGTTAAAACCAAGACCAGACTGATTCCCTGATAAACATATTTTTTCATTGCCTGCTGCACTCCTTTTCTTTTTTCTACAGTACAGTATACATTTGAAAATCAAAAAAACATTATACATTCTTATACAAGTATCGTTTTTTTATACACTTGTACAAAACTGTATAATGTTTTCATTTATATGAAATCTTCAATATTTTACTTATGTAAAATTTTCCTATATTTTATTTTCGTTTTGTTCTTCTTTTTTTCGATACATATAAATTTCATATCCCAATTTTTCTGTATGAAATATCATATGCTGCAACAAATCTGTCAGTTGGTCCGCATCTTCCTTCATACCTTTCATCGCCCAATCTACAACTACGCCTGTCAGTCCATAGGCAAAAAATCTGGCATAAATATCCTGTTCCTTCTCATTTAAATGACTATACATATTCAACTCCACAATTGCCTTTTTGAACAGTTCGGCAAAAATTTTATTTGTGTACTCTGCAAAAAAATTGTTGGAGGACTTAATGGTATTCATAAAGAAAGATTTCTGCTGCTTCATATATTGAAATAACTGAACCAGTTTATCTCCCCAGTTTTCAAAGGTCAGATCCCTTGTCAGCGGAATAAATAAATCCTGCGTGTAAATCCAATTCAACAGTTCATATTTATCGTCAAAATGATAATAGAAAGTCTGTCTGTTGACTCCACAATGCTCCGTAATATCCGCCACCGTGATTTTATCCAAAATTTTAGACGCTCCCAGTTCTTTTAAACTTTGTGCCAGCGCCTTTTTTGTAATATTTGAATTCGCCATAACTCCTCCCTGCTACATAAATTTTTCAATTACCTGAACAATCCCGTCATGATTATTGGATCCTGTAATGTAATCCGCTTCTGCCTTTACTGCATCCACTGCATTCTCCATTGCCACGCCCACGCCCGCAAACCGGATCATTGCCAAATCATTAAAACCGTCTCCGCATGCTATAGTATTTTCTCTTGGAATTCCCAATTTTTCAATCAAAACTTTGATAGATGCCGCCTTGTCCATCCCCTTTGGCATTACCTCGATAAAATAGTCGCTGGAGCGGTAAATTTCCAGTTGTTCCCCAAACTTTTCCTGAATGATTTTTTCGTGATATTCCGATACGGAAGGGTCTGCCGTAAACAGACATTTATTGGGATTGTAATCCACGTACTTTTCCACATCTGTCATATATGCCGGAATCCTGTTGATATATAATGCCTCCAGGGATATATATTTGTCCATTCGTGTTGCCACTAAGGCACGCTCTGCATCATATGTAATCAGTCCCAGATTGTTCTGTCTGGCATATCTTAATAACTGGGGAATATATTTCCGATCCATTACCTGTTCAAAAACCGTCTTCTTTGTCTTCCAGTCAATAATTTTTCCCCCATTAAAAGACATGACATAACCGCCATATTTTCCCAATTCTATGTTCTCTGCCACCGGTACCATGCCGGGTGTAGGACGGCCGGAAGCAAGGGCTACAATATGCCCCTGCTGCTGAATCCTGATTAATGCCTCTCTTGTCTTTTTCGTTACCTTCTTCTCGTCATTGGTCAGTGTGCCGTCTAAATCTAAAAATAATATCTTTCTCATCTGTATTTCTTTCCTAATCATTATTTTCTGCTCTATGTATTCATTTTGTATTATTCTCTGTTTTCCTTTGTATCTATTTCTTTCCCAAATACAAAAAATCTGTCGTAAAGATACTCAGTCAGGAAATTTAGTATCATGCTTATCCCTGTAACCAGATATTCATTCCACCCGACAGTCTCTACCAGATAGTTTCCACCAACGGTGGTAACGGGGGTAAATACCAGATAAAATGCTGCCACCTTCATCATTGCTGTAGGAATATCGTTGGCTGCCTTAAATGTAAACTGCCTGTTTAAGGTAAAATTCCATAATATGGAGGCAATTAACGCTGTCAGATAGCGAGGCCAGTAGGGCAGTGGGGCCAGTTCCGTCAGCAGGGCGAAAACTATCGCCTGAATAATGCCCGCCGATATGGAAAACAGTGTGAATTTAACTGCCCTGATTGTTTCTATTTTCTTTTGTGTTGTCATCTTATTTTACTCCCAAATCAATTCTACCGGACAGTGGTCCGAACCATATATGTCTGTATGAATTTTTGCACTTTTCATTCGGTCTTTTATATTGTCGGAAACTAGAAAATAGTCAATCCGCCATCCTGCGTTTTTCTCCCGTGCCTTAAACCTGTATGACCACCAGCTGTAAACTCCCTCCGCATCCGGATAAAAATATCTGAAACTGTCTGTAAAACCGCTGTCTAAAAGTTCGGTCATCTTTCCACGCTCCTCATCCGTAAATCCCGCATTTTTTCGGTTTGTCTTCGGATTTTTCAGGTCAATTTCCTGATGTGCCACGTTCATATCGCCACAGACGATGACACCTTTTTTCTCTGCCAGTCCGTTTAAATATGCTCTGAAAGCGTCTTCCCATTCCATACGGTAACTGAGTCTTGCCAGTTCATTTTGTGCATTGGGAGTATATACCGTAACAATATAGTAATCTTCATATTCCAATGTGATGACACGTCCCTCCTGATCGTGCTTCTCAATTCCCATACCGTAAGATACATCCAAAGGCTTATGTTTTGTAAACACAGCTGTTCCTGAATATCCTTTTTTTACTGCATAGTTCCAATACTGATAATAACCATCTAAGTCTAAGTCAATTTGTCCTTCCTGTAACTTGGTCTCCTGAACACAGAAAAAGTCTGCGTCCAGCTTTTTAAAATCTTCCAGAAAATTCTTTCCTACACAGGCTCTAAGCCCGTTTACATTCCATGATATAAATTGAAGTGCTATACTAAAGTTGTAACAGGAGTGGCTAATAAGATATACTAAAAACAATGAGAAAAGAGGTTCTTATCATGCCACAA
>CAJFUA010000014.1 GCA_904420085.1 uncultured Eubacterium sp.
ATCCTCCTGAATTAATATTTATTTTAACATTAATCCAAGAGGATATATACAACTATCTAGTTTACACAAAATTTTTTACAGTCTCCACGGTTCTATTCCGATTCGTTTGTTGAATCCATTGACTTTGATTATTTAGATTTCTATATTATCGAAGAAGATAACTGATTTTCAACCAATTATAATCTCTTCTGCAATTCTTCGGTCAGTTCTTCATAACCCGGCTTTCCAAGAAGGGCAAACATGTTCTTCTTGTAACTTTCCACACCCGGCTGGTTAAATGGATTTACACCTAAAATATAGCCGCTGATACCACATGCAAACTCATACATATAGAATAACTCGCCAAGATAAAACTCATTCTGCTGTGGTACATGGACCATAAGGTTCGGAACATTGCCGTCTGTATGTGCCAAAACCGTACCATTCATAGCACTCTTATTTACGAAATCCATATCTTTGCCTGCTAAGTAGTTCAGTCCGTCCAAATCTTCCGGATCCTTCTCAATGAAAATTTTTGCATCTGTATTTTCAATATTTACAACGGTCTCAAACATAATTCTGGAACCGTCCTGAATAAACTGTCCCATGGAATGTAAGTCTGTTGTAAGGTCAACGGCTGCCGGGAAAATACCTTTCTGGTCTTTTCCTTCACTCTCACCATAAAGCTGCTTCCACCATTCACCAAAGTAATGAAGGCTCGGCTCATAGTTTGCCGTGACTTCTATCATTTTTCCTTTTCTGTGGAGAATATTTCTGACTGCTGCATACTGCATTGCATCATTTTCTTCAAAGGCACTGTTCAGCGCCCGCTCTCTGCCGCTGGCTGCGCCTTCCATCAGCTTGTCAATATCGGCGCCGCTGACTGCAATCGGAAGAAGACCTACTGCCGTCAATACGGAGAAACGTCCGCCGACATCATCCGGAACAACAAAACTTTCGTAGCCCTCTGCTGTGGCAAGTCTCTTTAATGCGCCTTTTTCTTTATCTGTTGTGGCATAAATTCTTTTTGCCGCCTCTTCTTTTCCATATTTCTTCTCAAGCATTTCCTTGAACACTCTGAATGCAATGGCAGGTTCTGTGGTGGTTCCTGACTTTGAAATAATATTTACGGAAAAATCCCTGTCGCCGACCACATCCGTCAATGCCTTTAAGTAGGAAGGACTGATACTGTTTCCTGCATAATATATCTCGGGAGTCTTTCTTATTTCTTTGGATACGTTGTTATAAAATCCATGTCTTAAGAACTCAACGGCTGCCCTTGCTCCAAGATAGGATCCGCCGATACCAATTACAATCAGTACCTCTGAATCTTCCTGAATCTTCTTTGCCGCCTTCTTGATTCTCTCAAATTCTTCTTTATCATAATCTACCGGCAAATCAATCCATCCAAGAAAATCATTGCCTGCCCCTGTTTTCTCAACTAAAACCTTTTTTGCATCTTCTGCAATTTTCTTCATGCTGATTACTTCATCCTCCGAAATAAAAGAAGATGTTTTCGAATAATCAAATGTTACCTTAGACATATTTTTTTCCTCCGTTTTAAAAACTCCCCCTTATTATAGGCTTTTGTAACATTTTTATCAAGTCCTTCCCTGCATGAAAATGTAATTACTGCAAAAATTCTCCAATTACCTGATTTAAAACCTCTTCTTCTCTTGCCGCCTCTTCCATCTGTTTTTGTTCTGCCGTTTTTACTTCACTGCCGTTTTCCTCACGATACACGACCTTTTCTTTATCTTCCGGCTCCGGCACCAAATCAATCAGGGTATCTCTTTCTCTTGCATTTCTTTTGTGCGTTCCATTTTCCAACACGTCTGCCAGCACGTATAATAATTCCGTCTTTTTTTCTGTGGCAGGCATCATTTTATTGACCATTTCCAGCGCTACACCTAAAAATGTACCCAGCACCAGATAGCTGACCCAGTCCATTTTCGATGGAGACGCCCTGTACAGCTGAAAGGACACGGTCGCCGCCACGCCCATAATGAAAAGAGAACACCAGTTAATAATATTATTTATTTTATTTACGGATATATGCATGATTTTACATTTATTTATATTTCTCTGTACAAAAAGCCTCGGATTCTCTACTTTACCATTAACCTGTTTGATGCTGTCATACTTTGTTTTAATCTGCCTGATTGTGGCATTTCTCGTCTGATTGATATTTTCCGCTTTTCTGATCAGTCTTCCATAATTTCTCATAACTATCCATTTTGTGACAATGCCTAGCAAAAAAAGACTTCCTGCAATCAGCAGGAAGCTATCTTCATTGATTATTGCCGGCATGGTCATATTCCACCAATTTTTAAATTCACTTATGTAATAATTTAACATTTTCACACCCCCGCTTTCTTTTTGATAAACATGTCTTACTCCGACTTTCATATCGTAACACACTTTTTTTGCGTATGCACCAAAAATCGTTCGTCAAAATATTACATTTTAATAATTCTCAATCATTTTACGAATTAGTTGAATAGAATTCTGTGCGGCTTTTTTTTCAAAAACGTCATAATCCATCACTTGGCTACCATCTGCCTTATCCGATATGGCACGAATAATCAAAAATGGAATGTGATTTAAACTTGCGACATGGGCTATAGCCGCCCCTTCCATCTCTGCACAATCTCCCGCAAAAATTTCCAAAAGCGATCTTTTTGCCTCCGTGGTGCCGATAAATTGGTCTCCTGATAAAACCTTTCCCTCAAAAATATTCACATCCAGATTTGCTTCTTTAAAACTGTTTCTGGCTAATTCCATCAGTTTTCTGTCTGCTTCAAAAACAGAGGTATTCATTTGAGGAATGACGCCTTTATGGTAGCCCAGAACTGTCACATCCACATCATGTTGCTGTGCCTCTTTGGAAATGACAACATCGCAAATATCTATGTCTTTATTCAGAGAACCTGCCACGCCGGTATTGATCACAGCCTCTATCTGATATACATCTGCCAAAATCTGCGTGCATATTCCTGCATTCACTTTCCCTACTCCGCATTGAACCACCACCACGTCTTTATCAAAAATCTTTCCTTGATAAAAATTCATGCCTGCTTTCTCAATAACTTTTTTGTCAGACATTTCATTTTTTAATGCTGCCACTTCAACTTCCATGGCTCCGATAATTCCTAACATTTGTCTCCTCTTTTGCGGTTGTTTGATATGTACCGTCTGATGTTTTTAGAATTGGTAAATTTAATTATGTGCCAGATAAAGTTCCAGCGCCTTTGCCAGCTGGTCCGGACAGGATGTTCCCCTTCCGTTACAGTCAATTCCCTTTAACCTTTTAATAACTTCATGAATATCCATTCCTTCCACTAAAGCTGAAACTCCCTGCGTGTTTCCATGGCATCCCATGACAAACTGTACATTGGTTACTTTATTGTCAACGACATCAAATGTAATCTTTCTGGAACAGGTTCCCTTTGTCGTATATTCCATCATCTTCTCCTACCTCTCTTTTTCTTTATTACATAATATTCTTCTAGTCATCTAACATCTTCTCATAAATGGTCGATACCTCTTCAATATTTCCCTGAGCAATCAACTGTCCATGCTCCATTAATATTGCCTTATTACAAAGGCGCTTTACCTGCGCCAGACTGTGGGACACAAACAAGACTGTCACTCCATGGTCAAACATTCTCTGCATTTTTTTCTCACATTTTTTTCTGAATTTTGCATCACCTACGGATAAGACCTCATCCAATATTAATATCTCCGGCTCCACAACAGTGGCAATGGAGAATCCAAGCCTCGCCTTCATTCCCGAGGAATAATTTTTAATCGGTACGTCAATAAATTCACCCAGTTCCGAAAAGTCCAGAATCTCCTGATACTTCTCCTCTAAAAAGCTTCGGGAAAATCCCAACACCGAGCCATACAGGAAAATATTCTCCCGCCCGGTATAGTTCGGGTCAAATCCGGCTCCCAGCTCTATCATAGGCGCAATATGTCCATATCTGGTAACCTTTCCCGTGGTAGGCTTGTACACCCCGGCAATCACTTTCAAAAGGGTACTCTTTCCGGCCCCGTTCAGTCCCAGAATGCCCAGACGGTCACCTTTGTTTAACCGGAAGCTGACATTTTTTAATGCCCAGAACTCATTAAAACGTATTTTCTCCCCTTTAATCTTCTTTATAATTAATTCCTTAAAATTATCTACTTTTTCTTTGCTGAGATTAAAGCGAATGCTGACATCTTCAACTTTTAGCGCAGTCTTTCCCATATTGCCTCCTATATGTGCAGGATGAACTTGTCCTGATTCTGTTTAAACACAATGATTCCAATGACAAATGCCACCAGACTGAACACCAGAGAGTAAATCATCATATGCAGGTTTGATAATCCGTAACTCTGACTGGTAAATATGGAACCGCCCTCCATTACAACGCACCTCACATTGCTGATAATACAGTATACCGGGTTCAGGCTGAGAACCGTCTTTACGGCAGGACTGATTCTCTCCACCGAATAAAAGATACCGGAACAGTACATAATCAGCATAATGATAACATCCCACAGATATTCCAAATCTCTGAAAAATACGCAGATAGTGGACAATATCAGCCCCACAGCCACACACAATATGGCTAAAATAAACAGTGGAATAACCATTTCCACAATGTGCCATGAAAGCGGAACCCGATATACAACTGCCAATGCAATTAAAATAATTAATGAAATTAAGAATAATATATAATTGTAGATAATGGTGGATAACGGGTAGAGGTATTTTGGAACATATACCTTTTTAATCATTGCCTGATTCGCCCGGATGGAGCGCATCGCCACTTTGCTGGTGCTGGAAAAACAACTGTACATCAGTCGTCCGCACAAAATGTAAACCGGAAAATACGGAATGTTCTTTCCAAGCAATGTTCCAAACACAAATGCCAGAACCATGGTGGTCAGCAGTGGTTCCAACAGTGTCCACACCAGTCCCAAATAGGACCTTCTGTATTTTAATTTGATACCTTTCACCACCAGTTCCTTTAAAAGGTATCTGTATCTCATAAATCCTTCTAAGTATTTTTTCATATTACCTCCGTCTTCTTAGTAATACTCGCAATAATTATATATTATTCTATTATAATGTCAAATTTTAACTTATCTATTTCACATTATAGCAAAAATGATAGAATTATGAAACGACAACTTTCCCCTCTTTTTACGGTTTTCTTTTACCTTCCCCTGCTTTTTGTCCTTTCTTCTTCTTTCAATTTGTACTATAATATTTCTATCTGAAGGCAAGGGAGATTTGTATGGGTATTTTAGGAAAAGTAAAAACAAAAGCAGGTAATTTGAAAGAGACCGCAAGACGGGCGAAATATGCAAAATATTATAAAAACCTGCTGATCGACGATAAAGTAATTTTATATGATTCCTACTTTGGAAGGGGAATGATCTGTAATCCGTATGCCCTTTTTCTTGCGTTGCTTGACAATGAGGATTTTCAGGATTACACCCATGTGTGGGTCATCGAGGATAAATACGGAAACGAGCCTGTGATGGAACAGTTTCAGCATCATAAAAACGTGTTTGTAATCGGCAGACACAGTGACGATCATCTGAGATATCTGGCTTCTGCCAAATACATTGTCACCAATGTTTCCCTTCCTTTTTATTATTGCAAAAAAGAAGGACAGGTCTATGTAAATACATGGCACGGAACGCCGGTGAAAAGTTTAGGTTATGACATGCCGGACGCTCCTGTTACCATCTCCAATGTGCTGCGCAATTTTTTATCTGCCGACTACATTGTATCTGCCAACCCTTTTCTGACTTCTGTTTTTTTAGATAAATACAAGTTGGACGGGCTGTATGAGGGAACCATTATTGAGGAAGGTTATCCGCGAAATGACCTGTTGTTTCACACAGATAAAAACACCGTTATTTCTAACATGAAAAAATACGGTTTGGATATCGATCCTAAAAAAGAGATTATTTTATATGCGCCTACATGGAAAGGCAGTGATTACAACCACCCGGCTGTGGACGTGGACGAATACATTCATTTTAAAAGAACCATCGAATCCATGATAGATACCGACAGATATCAGGTACTTCTGAAACCTCATCAGGTGGTTTATAAGGAGTTGAAAAAATCAGGACGCATCAGCGACGCTCTGATTCCTGCCTTTATTGACACCAACGAACTGCTGTCTGTGACCGATATTTTAATTTCGGATTACTCCAGTATTTTTTATGATTATCTTGCAACAGACAGACCGGTCATCTTCTATATTCCCGACCTTGCGGAATACAGAAATTACCGCGGGCTTTACATGGAACCTGAAGACCTTCCGGGACCTTGTTTCACAAAACTATCGGAAGTTGGAGAAGTTATTAACAATTTAGAGCATTATAAAAATGAATACCGCTCCTCCTATGAGAAGACAAAAGCCTTTGCCTGCCCGAAGGACGACGGCAATGTTTGTCGGCGGATCATTGATATTGTTTTCTATGGTAGAACTTCGGATGAAAATGGGAATGAATACAAACTGATACAATGTGAAAATAAAAAAAAGAAGCTTCTGTTTTTTGGCGGCGGGTTACGCATGAACGGTATTTCTACCGCCCTGCGTACCATGCTGGACTATATCGATTATGATAAATATGATGTGACCGTTTATGCCGGAAATCTGAAATTTGCGGACAGTAAGGAAATGATTTGCACTTTCAATAAAAATATCCGTATCTTTTCCAGAGTGTCCTATACGCCGGCCACTTTTGGGGAAATGATCCGCAATGATTTTCTGCGGGTGTTTGGATTTCATGCGCCTTTGATGAAACAAATCTATCCGAAAGCCATGTACGACCGGGAGTTTATCCGCTGTTTTGGCGAAAGCCGGTTTGATACGGTTATTGATTATTCCGGTTACGGAAGTTTTTATTCCATTCTTCTGCTAAGCAGTACCGGCTCCAAAAAACTGATTTGGCAGCATAACGATTTATTTACCGAAAAACATAAAAAGGTAAACGGCAAAAAGCCTCATAGCAGGGAACTTCGCGTGGTTTTCTCCACCTATCCGTTTTACGACAAAATTGTTGGGTGTTCCGAGGCAACCATGCAGGTAAACCTTGAAAAGATAGGGTATCAGGATTTGGCAGACAAATGCTGTTTTGTGAGAAATGCCGCCAATTTTGACCGTGTGCTTTCCGGTGCAGAAGAATCTTTTACTACCGACACGGCAAAAGACGCCGGCGTTTCGGAACTGCTGGATTCTGACTTGATTTCTTTTGTGAATATGGGACGTCTGTCACCTGAAAAAAATCAGGCGGCATTAATTCAGGCATTCGCCAGATTACACAAAGAACATCCTAATACCCGACTTTATATTATCGGTGATGGCGCCCTCATGACGGAATTAAAATCCCTGATTCATACACTACATCTGGACGGAAAAGTCATCATGACCGGAAACATGGAGAATCCTTTTATGCTGATGAAGGAATGTGACTGCTTCATTCTTCCTTCCCTGCACGAAGGCCAGCCAGTATCACTGTTGGAGGCCAGACTTCTGGGACTTCCGATTATTATGTCCGACTTCAGTTCTGCCAAATCGTCTCTATTTGAGAACGGTCAGTTACTCATCAAAACTGCCGTGGAGGATATTTATGATGGCATGACGGCCTTTATGGAAGGCAGGGTTCCTGTCTGTGAGTTCCATTATGAGGATTATAATAAAATTACCATGAAGCAGTTTGAAGAAATTATTTAAGTTGATTAACTTTTATATCTAAAATATATGGAGGTAGTTATGGAAAAATTGAAATACAGCGCAACTGTAAAAAACGGGTTTCAATACACCTTAAAAAGAAATATTAAAAAAGTAGTTCAAAATTTCAAAATGCCGGCAAGGGATATTGGAAAAAAACAATATTACTCTTATCTTTCCATTCCCATCAGAAACCATCATATTTTTTATGAATCTTTCTCCGGTCTGGGTGTACTGGACAATCCCCGGGCAATCTTTCTGCAGATACTGAAAGATCCTGCACTGAAATATTATGTTCATGTGTGGTCTGTGGCTGATATGGAAATGGCAAAAGATAACATGAAGGAATTTGAAAATCTGCCAAACGTTAAATTTGTCCAGCGGGAATCGGAAGATTACTATCGATATTTAGCTTCCAGCAAGTATCTTATCTCCAATTCTACCTTTGGCTATTTCTTTACCAAGCGGCCGGAGCAGGTTTATATCAATACATGGCATGGGGTTCCTACCAAGTACATGGGATATGAACATACTGCTGAGCGTGTAGAAAATGCCAGAGGGCCTGCAAGAAACTTCCTTGCCGCAGATTACCTGCTTTCCGCCAATGAATTTATGACGGATATTATGTACCGCCGTGCTTATAAACTGGACGGACTTTTTAATGGGAAAGTATTGGAGGTGGGATATCCCCGAAACGATTTACTCATTAATGCCGACAAGGAAAAAGTTTATCAGAAACTTCAGGATGCCGGACTTGCCACCGATAAGAAAATCATTCTTTATGCTCCTACGTGGAAAGGCCAGCTCTATAATCAACTGGACTATAACGTGGATGAATTCAAGGAAACGGTTAAGAAATTTACCGAAAATATTGACACCTCCGAATATGTCATTTATTTGAGAGTGCATTATTTCCTATATAAGTTACTGGCAAACGACCCGGCACTCAAGGATATACTGGCTCCGTTTACCATCGACACCAACGAACTTCTGTCGGTGGTGGATATTTTGATTTCGGACTACTCCAGTATTGTCTTCGATTTCTTAATTACCAAACGGCCGATAATCTTTTATGTGCCGGACTTAAAGGAATATGAAAACGGCCGGGGACTGTATATACCTACGGAGACTTTACCGGGACTGGTTTCCTCCAGTCTGGATGAGGTGGCTTCTTCACTGGACGCCATTTGTAAAAACAGGGAAGAATATGTGGAATTTTATGCTCCTATGTGGGAGGAGATGGCAAACTGGTGCATCTATAACGAGGATGGCATGGCCGCAAAGCGATTTGTCAACATTGTGTTTAAGGATTACACTTATCTTCCGTCTAAAAGCCATGACATTATCGATGGTTTTGGGAATAAGAAGAAAAAGATTTTAATCTGTGTGAATTCCAGACAAAAAGATTCCTCCTTTTGGGATAGCTTTAAAGCCGGACTGGAACGCTACAACTATAACACCACGGATGTGACCGTTCTGGTTACTTCTTTTAAAGATGATACAACAAAGGAATACTTTAACACGCTGCCGGATGCCGTTCGTGTCCTGGTGTGGTACGCCCTTCCTTTTGTGGCAAAAGAGGCGAAGCGCTTTTTTGACCGTGAAGCTCTCCGTGCTTTGGGTAATGCCAAATTTGACGAAGTTCGTGTGGAAGGCGATGTGACAGAATACTGGGCAGCATTTGCCAACAATTTGAATTTATAAAAGTTTCATTGCTTCTGTTATCTGACTTGCGATGAAGTACCGTTAAAAAATCTGGTTTAAATATGCCCCGTCGAAAGTAGTAAGATTGGTAAATCATCTCACTACTATCGACAGGGCATATCTTTATCATTTTGAGGACTGTTTTCTTTTGTCTTTGCATTCATTTTTTATCTGTAAAATGGAAATGTCCATCCATCGGCACTTCCATTTTCAGACCATATGGTTTCCCAATGATCATATTGCCATTTTCCATCTTCTTTTTTGAACCATACAAAATTTCCGGTTTCATGCCCCGATTCTACATATAATATTTTTGCTTTTGTCTCTGAATAAGAAAAAACTTTGTAATATTCTATATCTGTTATCATATTTGTATCTGTATAACGTTCTTGAAATTGATTACCATATTTATATGTTTTTATTTCAACGCTTATGTACGGAATTCCGATAATCAATACGCATATAATCAAAATTAAGACAATTAAAACTGTTTTCTTTTTCATTGTAATTTCCTCGATGTTTACTTTATTCTAAAAGTTTTATAAAATCGGGCTTGTCATTAAATACTCATCTGTACTACCGTAAACATTTTGTTGAGAAACATTCATAAATGCTACATTAGTAAATATGCATATCGCTAATATAATTATAGTTTTTTTCATTTCATCTCTTGTAAACGCATTTTTTTATAATGCGTTGTTATCTCCTTTCCTCCACTGATATTATTTTATTCTGCATTTTTCTGTCCTGACTTTTGCTTTATTCTTTAATCAATAATTCTTTTAATCGTTTATATTTTACTTTCTGAGTTGGTCCTAATATAATCAGAGACATATTTTTAGGTTGAAATATCATATTTGCCACTTCCTGAATCCGCGAACTGCTTATTTTCTTATTGCCCCTTATACTTCCCTACATTTTATCTCTTCCATCAGTCTGTCAATTCTGTAAACAACAACCCAAGTCTTCTCGATTTTTTTATGTTCTAACAGTGCTGTATATATCGTCTCTTTATTGCTGTCATTTATGACTTCAATTAATCTGTCTATTACTTCACATCTGTTTTTATATCTTTTTGTATTTAACATGGATAATAAATCTGTCAGATATTTTTTCTTTCCCAGATTATATAAGACAGTATAAATATACATTTTTGTGAATTCTACTGTTTCTTTCAATAATCTTTTTTCCAAAAATTCAATTACGTCGTTTTGTTGATGTATTTTGGCTGCCACATCCCCCAGTGATGATATTGCATACCCCCGTACCATGCCATTAGCATCTTTCTTAGCAATATGTTTCAAAAGCTCATAAGTTGCAAAAGACTCCTTGTTATACAACGAATCGCAGGCTTCTATTCTTACCCACAAATCCTTGTCTTGGGCTAAGCGCTGTAGTATTTTCTCCCCCTCCTTTGAACCGGTATTCATTAAAATTCGTGCGACAAAATTTCTGCGATTGCTATCTTCGTCATAAGATATCTCCTCCAATTTACGAAGTTCTTCCGAATCGATACCGTTATCCTCCGCTTTTTTCTCCAACTCCATTAAAAACTCATCTTTTTTCTGATTCTCCTCGGACAATTTTTCGATTTCTTCCAATAACTTATTAATTTCGCAAATAACGGACCACGCTGTTTCCTTTTCTCTATGCTGCAATAAGGCGTTATAGATTATATCTTTATTTTCAACATTGACAATTTCTTCCATGCTGCTAACAACTGCAGATCTATTTTGATATCTTTTTGAGTTCGCCATTTCTAATAAATTTGTTAAATATTCTTTATGTCCTAAACAGTATAATTCAGAATATATGTTAATCCTTGTAAATTCTGCTTTTTCATTTGTTAATCTACTTTCCAAAAATTCTATTGTTTCTTTTTCCTTATGAATTCTAGTCGCAATATCTTTTAATGATATTATTGCATATCCTCTTACAATACTGCTTGTATCCTCTCTCGCAATTTTTTTCAATAACTGATATGTTGTGGGAGATTTGCTAATACATAAAGAATCACATGCATCCGCTCTGACCAACCAGTCATGGTCTTTTGTCAGACGTAATAATATCTCTTCTCCTTTATCATCCTTTGACTCAACCAGAACCGCTGCGACAACGGCTCTTATGTAAACGTCTTTATCATAAGAAAGTTGATTTAATATATCGAAATCCTTCTCATCCAAGTCTTCCTCATATGATTTTTCTTCCAGATATTTCAACATTTTATCTTTTTCTTTAAAATTCATTTCTGTTATGCTCCTTTCAACATATACTCCTAAAAATCCAAAAATTTCTTTTAGGAGCATATATAAAATATGAATTTATTCTACAAAATGTTTTTACCTACGTTTGTTCTTGACCTTTTTCTTAGTTTTATTCTTGCTATGATCTTTACTTCTATTTTTCTTTTGATTTATTTTTTTCTTTCCTTTCAGATGTCTTCGTATTCTTTGTTTTTCCTTATTTGATGTACTCGGATGCCCCAAAAGTATACAGCGGTACTGCCAATGCATTATGCCCACTCGGATCCACATATGTAATCGGATTTCCTGCACAATACACATATAGATTCCAATGTTTACTTTATTCTAAAAGTTTTATAAAATCGGGCATACTTTATTTTATATTTGCCTCTCGGAAGATTTCTGCCAAAAAACCTTTTCCATTTTACTTTTACTACCGTATTTTTCTTTTTCCATGCTATCATTGTAATGCGAAATCCTACTTTTTCTTTAAACTGTACTTTTTTCCATTTGTTTCTTACCCTTTTTTTTAAGATAAACTCCTCACCAAAACAGTAATCTATGTTACCTTTGTTTATCAATTTTAATTTTAATTGTTTTCTATTAGCAGACATTACTTTTACTCTAATATCTTTTTTATTGTCTGTCATTAAATACTCATCAGTATTTCCGCAAACATTTTGGTGGAAAACATTCATAAATACTACATTACTAAATATACATATCATTAATATCATTAAAATTCTTTTCATTTAATTTATTGTATACGCATTTGTGTTCAATACGTTATACTCTCCTTTCTCGTTAAATTTGATTATTTTAAATAATTACCATTCCACTTACACATATCCGTTATGGTCATACTTTTTAATCCAGAATAACTTATTACAGAAAGATTATCATACATAATCCAGCCTTCATTTTTCTTGCGCTTACTCTTTGCTCTATTTTTCCATAAATTCCAATGCTTATCTACTCGGGATATAACTGGCAATTCTGCGCCATAGTATACAACCGTTCCATCAGAAGCTATAACAGGTCCATTAATTTTTTTTCTAAATTCATATGAAATATTTGAAAAAGCAAAATCATCGTGACCAGCATTACATCCTAATATGATTAATCTTCTCACATTTTTTTTTGTAAGTTTTCTTACCATAACTCTTGAAACGACACCAATGCTTTCTGGACTAGAATGAAAATATAAAACTACACACTCTATTTTTGCTCCTTTCATGCTATTCCATTCTTTTTTGAAACTTTGATATGAATTTGTACTCTTCGAATGCGATATTTTTTTATAATATTTCTTCAGCACCTTTTTTATTTCGTTTGAATGTCCTTTGTACTGACTTTTTGAGAAAACATAACTGTCGTGCCCTGATGGGTCTATTCTACTTATTGAATTATTCCAGCAATATACATATCGGTTTAGCGTTTGTGGTTCATTAAATCTTCCCAAATATGTATCTCTTGTTAAGAACGTTAGATTCTCAGAATCATAATACCTTGCATTGAAATAATACTGCTCCGTTACTTCATCATAAATACCTGATGTATAACAGACTTCATTATAGAAATTCTCATCTCCGTACTTTGAAGTTGTTCCGAAATCATCATATCTGTAACTTACAACACCATTACCGGATTCATCTATTATGTTCACAACGCTTGTTCTGATATCCTTGTTGTAAAAGTATGCATGCTGTCCGTTATCATATCGGATAGTAGCTATGATATTTCCTTCCAGCCCCACAATGTTCTGACTTGTCTTATTTCCATCCTCATCCGTCGTGTATAAAAGAGCTTCTCCCTGATAATAATAGTATTTCTTCTCTCCGTTAACTGTTTTTGAGACTCTCTGCCCCTCACTGTTATACGCATATTCAGAACTGTTAATAATCGTTCCTGTTGTTCCGCCCTCTCTCTCCGTGGTTTTCACAAGCTGATTATTGGCATCATATTCATTCTGCACCGTATGTATTATCGGCGGACTGGTTATCATTGTCTGCTCAAGAATCTGATTGCCCGCTGCATCATAAGAAAAGAATGTCAGTTGATTTTTATTATCCACCATTTCGCTCTTTTGCGTCAACTGATTTAACGGATTATAACTGTTCCATGTGGTCTGTCCGTCTTTTACGATGGATGTGCAGTTTCCCACCTTATCATAAGCATACTCTGTATTTATTACTGCCTGTGTAATATGATTAGTCACGGATGATGTTTTCAGCCGATTCAGTTTGTCATATGTATATTGAAGTGCTATACTAAAGTTGTAACAGGAGTGGCTAATAAGATATACTAAAAACAATGAGAAAAGAGGTTCTTATCATGCCACAA
>CAJFUA010000015.1 GCA_904420085.1 uncultured Eubacterium sp.
AACGAAACATCCGGCGGCATGGCGTTGTTATTTACCATTATCACCTGTGGTATTTATGGATTGTACTGGATGTACAAAGAGGGAGAGAAAATTGACCGGATTAAAACGTCAAGGGGAATCCCGTCCAGTAACAGCGGTATTTTGTATCTGATTTTAGGACTGGTAGGATTTTCTATTATATCCTATGCACTGATTCAGAATGAGTTAAACAATTTACAGACAGCATAAAATACATATCATATAAGAAATAAGATATCAGGATGTTACAGAAGAATGTACGCCTGATATCTTATTTTTATAAAAAAATTTCGTTTTGTTGTAAATATCACTGTACAAAACAGAATATGTTGTGCTATAATTGCAAAGGTAAGCACAAGATATAGTGTTTCGATAAAAAAGTACACAATTTGCAAAAAGCCCGCATTTTGGGCGAGGGCACTTGAAATATATTCTAAATAAGATGAATGTGATAGAAGGAGAAAGGAAATGGATGTAAAAGTACAAAAAGTGATTAAAAGAAACGGGGAGGAAGTTTCATTTGACGTTAATAAAATTCTTAACGCCATCAGAGCGGCAAACAAAGAAATTGAACCGATTCACAAATTAAACGAATATCAGATTGCGGCAGTAGGTAAAAATGTCAGAAGTCAGATTGAGGCGGCGCAGCATGCCATATCGGTAGAAGATATTCAGGATATGGTTGAGCGTGGTATTATGGAGATGCGTGGATACGAAGTGGCTCAGAAATATGTGCGGTACCGCTATGTCCGTGAACTGGCCCGTAAGTCCAATACCACCGACGAAGGAATTCTGGCTTTGATTGAACAGTTAAATGAAGAGGTAAAGCAGGAAAATTCCAATAAGAATCCGACAATCAATTCTACCCAGAGAGATTATATGGCTGGTGAAGTGAGCAAGGATTTAACCAAACGTATTCTTCTTCCGGAAGATATTGTACAGGCACACGAGCAGGGAATCATACATTTTCATGACTCTGATTATTTTGCCCAGAAAGAACATAACTGTGATCTGATTAACTTAGAAGACATGCTTCAGAACGGTACATGTATTTCCGAGACAAAGATAGACAAACCGCACAGTTTCTATACTGCATGTAATGTTACGACGCAGATTGTGGCACAGGTTGCCAGCAATCAGTATGGCGGACAGTCTTTCTCACTTGCTCATTTGGCACCGTTTGTCCAGATCAGTCGTGAAAAAATTACAAAAGAAGTTCTGGCGGAGCAGGATGAAATCGGCATTCAGTATACAGACCAGCAGGTAAAAAAGATTGTAGAAAGACGTTTGAAAGACGAAATCAACAGAGGTATTCAGACCATTCAGTATCAGTTAATTACCCTTATGACATGTAACGGTCAGGCGCCTTTTGTTACCATGTTCATGTATCTGGATGAAGTACCGGAGGGGCAGACCAGAAATGACCTTGCCATGATTATTGAAGAAGCCTTAAAACAACGTATGCAGGGAGTGAAAAATGAAAAAGGGGTTTGGATCACACCGGCATTTCCTAAGATTATTTATGTTTTGGACGAAGATAATGTGACGCCGGATTCCGAATTCTGGTATCTGACGGAGCTGGCAGCAAAGTGTACGGCAAAGAGAATGGTTCCGGATTATATTTCTGCAAAAGTTATGAAGGAAATGAAAAAAGGAAACGTATATACATGTATGGGATGCCGTTCTTTCCTGACCGTAGAAGACAGCCAGCGGAATGCGGACGGAAGTCATAAATTTTACGGACGTTTCAATCAGGGTGTGGTTACCATTAATCTGGTAGATGTAGCCTGCTCCTCAAATGGCGATATGGATTTATTCTGGAAGATATTGGATGACAGATTAGAACTTTGTCACAGGGCGCTCCGGTGCAGACACGAGAGACTTTTGGGAACACCTTCGGATGTAGCTCCGATTCTCTGGCAGAATGGTGCGTTGGCACGTCTGAAAAAAGGCGAGACTATTGATAAGTTATTATACAATGGATATTCTACCATATCTCTCGGCTATGCCGGTCTTTATGAGATGTGTGTAAGAATGACCGGAAAGTCACATACAGACCCGGAGGCAAAACCATTTGCACTCAAGGTAATGCAGCGGTTAAATGACAAATGTCAGGAGTGGAGAGAGGCAGAAAACATCAGCTATTCCGTGTATGGAACACCGATGGAATCCACCACATACAAGTTTGCAAAATGCCTGCAAAAGAGATTCGGCATGATAAAGGGAGTTACCGATAAGAATTATATTACCAACAGTTATCATGTACATGTAACAGAAAAAATTGATGCTTTCAGCAAACTGAAATTTGAGTCAGATTTTCAGAAATTATCGCCAGGTGGTGCAATCAGCTATGTGGAAGTACCAAATCTTCAGGACAATATTGAAGCCGTTATAGAAGTGATGAAATTTATCTACGACAACATTATGTATGCGGAATTGAATACAAAGTCAGACTACTGCGAGTGCTGTGGATACAACGGTGAGATACAGATTATTTCGGACGAAGAGTCAGGAAAACTTCTTTGGGAATGTCCAAGCTGCGGCAACAGAAATCAGGATAAGATGAGCGTAGCCAGAAGAACCTGCGGATATATCGGTACACAGTTTTGGAATCAGGGAAGAACACAGGAGATAAAAGACAGGGTTCTTCATCTTTAGAATATATTTTTTAATAAAAAAGGAAAGAGGCGTTACACGAAAGTGTGGCGCTTCTTTTTGACAAATAAAGCAATGTGTTTGAATAAAAAAACAAATTTTTATGCAGTTTTTACAATAAACTTGTTTTATATTTACAGTGATAATGTTATAATATGAATTATCTTGAAAGTACGGAGAATTAATATGATTATTAATGATATTAGAGAACACTTTTTTAAAGAACTGACGAGAGAAACCCATATAGAGCGGATTAAAGAAAATTCACTGCCTTATGTCAGTCTGATGTCCTACTATCGTTGCGCCATCATGGAGGTAGAGACCAAGTTTAAAGTTTTAAATGAGCAGTTTTCTCTCAGGTATGATGAAAATCCCATCGAGACCATTAAGTCCCGGTTAAAGTCTCCGGAAAGTATCATGAAGAAACTGAATAAAAAAGAGCTTCCGCTGACAACGGATGCCATTGAAAAATATATTACGGATATTGCAGGTGTCAGAATTATCTGTTCCTTTGAAGAAGATATTTATAAAATGGCAAAACTTTTATTGCAGCAGGATGATATTACCCTGATAGAGCAGAAAGATTATATAGCCAGTCCTAAAGAAAGCGGATACAGAAGTCTGCATTTGATTGTGGAAATACCTATTTTTTTGGAAAATGAAAAGCGCCCTATGAAAGTGGAAGTACAGTTTCGTACCATTGCCATGGATTTTTGGGCGAGTCTGGAGCATAAGATAAGATACAAAAAAGATATAGAGCCGGAACTGATGGAAGAACTTTCGAAGGAATTGACGGAGTGTGCCCTCCGATGTGCAGATTTGGATCATAGAATGGAAGGAATACGAAACAGGATAAAAAAGAAAAAATAAAGATATATGAAAGGTTGCAATATGAACGGATTGTCATTTTATATGAAAAAACCTGTTGATGAGCGGGCAGTATATTTTACGGATGAATTTTTCCACATCAAAAATGATGGAACAGAAGACGTCAGTGCACAATTACAGGATGCCATTTATTCTGTTGTAAAACAGGATGGATATGGCGTCCTTTTTGTGCCGGAGGGGAAATATTTAATCAGCAGAACCATCTATATGCCGAAAGCAGTACGGCTGATTGGTTATGGAAAGAACAGACCGGAATTTATTTTGAAGGATCATGCAGAAGGATTTGATGTACCACACCCGGAACAGAAGGGAGGCTTTCAATACCTGTTTTGGTTTACCAATATGATGCAGGAAGATGAGAGCCTGATAGAAGATGCAAATCCGGGAACGTTTTATAGTGCCATTTCCAACATCAATGTAAAAATGGGAGAGGGAAATCCTTATGGAGTGGCGTTTCGAACCCATTATGCACAGCATTGTTTTATCAACCATATAGACATTGATGTACAGTCGGCCATGGCAGGCATCTATGATGTGGGCAATGAGATGGAGGATATTTACATTCACGGAGGACAATACGGAATTATTACTACCAAGTGTTCGCCGGGCTGGCCTTTTGTTATGGTAGACACCCGGTTTTTCGGACAAAAAATTGCAGCAGTGAAAACACGGGAGGCGGGGCTTAATATCATCAGAACCCACAGTGTCAATACATCCAAGTTTATTGATGTGGATGAAGGATATTTTGAAAAACTGATCATCGAAGATTCCATATTTGAAAATATGGATACCCTGTTAAGTATTGCACAGGAAAAAAATGAACTGACACAGATCAATGTTCAAAACTGTTATCTGAAAAATGTGGAAAATATTGCCGTATTTAAAGACACGGAAAAACGAATTACCAATGAAGATAATCCATGCAGGCTAAAACGGTATGTGCATGGCATTGTCGCCAGTGATTTGAATCCGCAGAAACAGTTTCATGATCAGATATACCGTTATACAAGAGAGATAGATAAAACCATATTAAATACAGATTTAAAAACGCTGCCGGACATGGCAACATGGATAAACGCAAAAGAAGCAGGGCTTGCGGGAGATGGAATTACAGATGATACGGAGGCTCTGAGGAAGGCGGTAAAAAATTATAAAACCATATATTTTCCTCAGGGAGAATATATTCTGTCTGACACCATTGAATTGGGGGAAGGTACCGTTTTAATCGGAATGAATCCGGTGTCTACCCGGCTGGTTTTAAAGGATAATTCTGAAAAATATACCGGTTTTGGAAAAATGAAACCGCTGATAAAGACTTCTTCAAAATCTAATATTATGTTTGGATTGGGAATTGATACAGGCGGAAGGAATCCAAGAGCGTGCGGTGTGTACTGGCGGGCAGACGAAAATTCCTACATGAATGACGTGAAGTTTTTCGGCGGACATGGAAATCTGGTAAAGGGAACCGGGGAATTTGAGATGCCTTATGATGAAGGTCGGGTGAGGGATGCCAGTCTGGAGAAAATCTGGGACTATCAGTATCCGAGTCTTTTCATATGCCAAGGCGGCGGTGTGTTTAAAGATGTGTGGTCTGCCAGTCCTTATGCCACGGCAGGGTTACAGATTCAGGACACAAGTGTTCCGATTCGCATCTATTGCCTGTCACTGGAACACCATGCCAGATGTGAGTTGAGAATGATTCATGCTGAGAATGTTACGATTTATGGATTCCAAAGTGAGGAAGAAAAGGCAGAAGGGGAATTTGCTCAGCCTATTGAACTCCATCAATGTAAAAATATTACTTTTGCATCAACTTATTGTTTTAGAACAGTATTTGTTCAGAAACCTTTTCCATATTGTGTAAAGACATGGGACTGCCAAAATATCCGTTTTTTAAACGTGCATAATTATTCCCAAATGAAATATACCATAGACAATTTTCTTCTGGATGTAAATACAGGGGTGGAAATACGACCATGGCAGGCAGCCCGTATTGAGGTTACCGGAAATGAAAAGGCAGGGAATATTGCTGAGAAAAATGCAGTGGTAGAATTTGCCATGGATGTAAAAAATAAATACAGTTGTGAACTGCTGTATGCAGGATTCCGGTTTGCAGACGGAGGATGCTGCGACGGCAGAGGTAATTTCTATTTTCTGGACAGTCTGGATAAAAAGATTTATCGGCTGGATGCAAAAACGTTAAAACTGACCATGCTTTTTGAATCACCTTTTAAAATTAATTCCATTGGCTTTGACACCCGGGATAACATTGTGGTTGTGGGAGAATATTCCATTCCCCTGGGAGCAACTTTAAAAGGAAGAGAAATCATAAATCAACTGCCGCCGGACAGTTTTGGAACATCCTACGGATACTGGTATGACAATCGTGCGGTGGTTGTGGCATTTACAATCGATAAAAACGGCGAAATAGAGAAACTCCAAAAAATAAATATCGGGGATATTGAGCCGGCTCGTGTTTTATATCCGGGCAATCGCTGGAGAGACAGTACGGATTTCGGGGAAGTTTTACAGTACAATCCAAAGAAGGCATTTCTTGCACCGGATGGCGCTACCATTATTCCGTGCCATTATGATTTGATTCGGGCAAACAATCTGTCCCGTTCCAAGCCGGGGCGCAAATTATATTCGGTGGATGAGATGTACAAACGTGTATGGCAGTGCGATATTACAGAGGAAGGGCTTCTTACCAATCCGGTTCCGATTATCGAGGAGGGGGATTACAAAGTACGAAAATTTAATGGAAAAATGTATGTGGGAGACGACAATATCAAAGTGTATGAGAACGGTAAAATAACCGAGGTAATAAAACTTCCGGAGCGGCCGACCACCTTTGATTTTGGAGGAGAAAAGAGAAACCATATTATTGTAACAACAAGACATGCCGTTTATCTGGTAAAAAAATATTAAAAGAGGAGACGAATCATGAAAAGATATTTAATTGCAACAATTATCATCTTGGCGGCTGCCCTGTGTTTTGGGTGTGGAACCGGTGGAGAAAAAAATCAGACTGCGAACACAAAAGAAGAAGGAATCCAATATGTGAGCGATGGTCAGGCAGTCACAGACGATACTGTATTCGGAGACAATGTATTTGTATTTGACGATCAGGATGAGATATCGGACGTTCAGGAAAAAGTGGATGAAGTGTATCAACAACAGGAAGCCAACCAGTTTGGTGATGAACGATATGCTGTTCTCTTTAAGCCGGGTACCTATGACGAATCATTGACTGTCAATGTGGGATATTACACCCAGATTTCAGGATTGGGTATTCTGCCTACAGATACAAATATCAATAAACTATGGGTGAATGCAGACTGGATGTATCATAATGCCACCTGTAATTTTTGGAGAAGTGCGGAGAATTTTAGTATCAATGAATATTGCATGTGGGCAAATTCCCAGGCAGTATCTCTTCGAAGAGTCAGTTCTGCAGACGGTATTGTTTTGAGTGACGGAACCGGCTGGTCCAGTGGCGGATTTATTGCTGACAGTAAATTTGACGGCATGGTTTCTTCCGGCTCCCAGCAGCAGTATTTGTGCAGAAATAATCAGTGGAAATTTTGGGAGAACGGTGTGTGGAATATGGTGTTTGTAGGGCAGGATTCCACAAGCATACCGTCAGGAGAGTGGCCGTATGCACCATATACCCGGGTAAATACGGCTCCAAAGGTTCAGGAGAAACCGTACATCTGTTATGATGAGGAAAAAGGTTACGGCATCATGGTGCCGGAGATAAGAACTGACGCACAGGGCGTTTCATGGGAAGAGGGTGTGAAAGGAACGTTCTACAGTCTGAATACATTTTATATCGCAAAACCGGACAAGGATAATGCGGATTCCATCAATCGGGAATTGGAAAAAGGAAAGCATATATTATTCACTCCGGGTATTTATCCGCTGGACAAGGCGTTAAAAGTTTCTAAAGAGAATACAATTATATACGGTATGGGACTGGCAACACTGGAAGCTGTTAACGGAAACGCCTGTATGGAAGTGGCAGATGAAGACGGAATAAAAGTGTGCGGACTGCTGTTTGATGCAGGAGAGAAGGAATCCGAAACACTGCTTCAGGTGGGAGAAAAGAAGACCGATAAGTCTCATGCAGACAATCCACTGTGTTTCAGTGATGTTTACTTTAGAGTGGGTGGAGGAAAATATGCAGGAAAAGTACAGAACTGCGTTACCATCAACAGCAATGATGTAATTGGTGATAATTTCTGGGTATGGAGAGCAGATCACAGCACCAATGTGGCATGGGATTTAAACACGGCTCCAAATGGAATTATCATCAATGGGGATAATGCGATAATGTACGGATTGTTTGTAGAGCATTTCCAGGAGTATCAGACTATTTGGAACGGCGATAACGGAAAACTGTATTTCTATCAAAGCGAATTGCCATACGATGCACCAAATCAGAAAGCTTATATGAGTCATAATGGTAAGGTAAAGGGATATGCGTCCATTAAAGTGGACGATAAAGTAAATACTTTTGAGAGTTATGGTGCAGGTATTTACTGTTATAACAGAGATGCGGACATAGAAATTCAAAGTGCTGTGGAAGTGCCGGACAAAAAAGGAATTAAACTGCACAACACATGTACCGTAAAATTAAACGGTCAGGGAAAGATTCTTCATGTCATCAATAATGAAGGAGATGCCACGGAAAACGGAGGTCAGGCGTGCAGGATTATGGAATATGAAAACGGATTCATTCGCTAAAATAAAAAAGAAAGGTCAGGTGAAAAAATGATTTTAAATGAGACATTTACATTATCCAATGGAGTGAAGATACCGAAAATAGGTCTTGGAACATGGCAGATTCCGGATGGGGAGGATACCTATAATTCCGTGATGTTTGCCTTGAAAAACGGGTACAGACATATTGACACGGCAAAAGCGTATGGTAATGAAGCCAGCGTGGGCAAAGCGGTCAGAGATTTTGGCATCGCCAGAGAGGAAGTGTTTATCACGACAAAACTTCCGGCAGAGTGTAAAGGATATGAGATTGCAAAAAAGTGCTTTGAGGAATCCTTATCAGATTTAGGGCTGGGTTATATTGATTTGTATCTGATTCACGCACCATGGCCGTGGGATAAAATGGGAATGGACTGCACCGAAGGAAATATAGAAAGTTGGAAAGCCATGGAAGAAATATATGAGAGCGGAAAGGCAAGGGCAATTGGTATCTCCAATTTTGCGCCGGAACATATTCAGCCGATTCTCGACCAATGTAATATTGTACCAATGGTAAACCAGGTTAGTTATCATATTGGAAACAGGCAGGAGCATATTGTAGCGAAATGTAAAGAGCATCATATTCAGTTAATGGCATATTCTCCACTGGCTACCGGCGGTCTGGTCAATGATCCGTATGTAGCAAAGATTGCCGAAAAATATAACGCAACCATTCCACAGATTTGTGTCAGATATTGTATACAAAAAGGGGCAGTCGCGATTCCAAAATCAACGAAAGAAGAACGGATTATATCCAATGTTCAGATAGATTTTGAAATCAGCGATGAAGATATGGCATATTTAGATAAGAAATAAAGAAAGAAACGCTATGGCTATACCGTCCAGCCTCCGTCCAAAGTGATGATTTGTCCGGTCATATAAGGGCTGGCGGTGAGCATGGCATAAACAGTTTCTGCCACATCTTCCGTGTTTCCAAGACGACCGGCAGGGATTTCTTCTGTAATGGCATGGATGTCCTCGGAAGACAGCCGGGCATTCATTTTTGTCTGAATAAAACCGCAGGCGATGGCGTTTATCTGGATGTTGGAAGGCGCCAGTTCTTTGGCAAGAGCTTTAGTCAGGGTGTTGACGGCGCCTTTAGTGGCAGAGTAGGCCGCTTCACAGGAGGCGCCGCAGTTTCCCCAGACGGAGGAAATATTGATGATCTTCCCACCGCCATGTTTTAAAAACAATGGGATGACGGACTGACTTAAGGACAGGGCAGAGGTAACATTTGTGTTCCAAATCCGCTCCCAGGATTCTCTGGTTAAATCCTGCAAAACTCCTGTTTCAGAAATGCCTGCGTTATTGACTAAAAGTTCAACTTTTAAATTTTTCTCTTCTATATAATGAATCAAATCTTTTGCTGCATCAAAATCAGATAAGTCACATTGATAACCATAAAAGCCGGAGCCGGATTCCCCGGCAAGTTTTTTTATGGACGTTTCATCTTTAAAATATGTTCCCACAACGGTATATCCGTTTGCAATCAGTTTTTTTACAATTGCTTTCCCGATATCCCCGGAAGAGCCGGTTACGATAGCTGTCTTTTTCATAAAATCTCCATTCCGCCGCTTTGGCTGGCGACAAAAGTATTTTTACATTAATTTCCTGATAATAAATCAAGAGAATATGTCCTTAAAATAAAATAACACAGATTCCTATAGAATTCTACACATATTCATTTTCTTATCACATTGTTTACATAAAATAAAAAACCGGTTGACATAGTTTTATTGTAATGTTATCATTGTAATAAATTTGTAATATTTAGAATGAAATGAAATGTTAATGGAGGCAAAAATCAATGAGATGCAATAACGCAAAAAAGTTTATTGGTGAAGCTCTAACGGTAATGATATTGACCACATGTTCTATTCCGGTGTCTGCGCAGGAGTTAAATACAGAGATAGCAAGTGCGGGCGCGGCAGTAGAACTTCAGAATTATATTGAAAATGCCGGCAGTGAAGAAGATTTGGCAAAATACCTTCCGGCGCCGGAACAGACGCAACAGTCAGTCGAAACGACCGAAAAAAAAGAAGAAAGTAAGGAAAGTAAAATTTTTTCCGATATCGCCATTGCTAGAGTAAGCGGTGAAGGAGATTATGTAAACGTAAGAAAAAAACCGAGTGTGAAATCAAAAAGACTGGGAAAAATTTATAATAACTGTGGTGCAAGAATTATTGAGACGACGAAGAACGGCTGGTATAAAATTGTATCAGGAAACTGTTCCGGATATATTAAAGCGGAATATTTCGTGACAGGACAGAAGGCGGCGTCCAATGCGTTAGATAACGGTTATGTATTTGCAAACATAAAAGAAAACGGAATTCATGTCAGAGAATCCTATACCACAGAGAGTGCCGTGGTAACCAACGTTTACAAGAATGAGAATTATGTAATTAAAAAATTCAGTGATGACGGAAAATGGGTTAAAGTTAAAATTGGTGACGGTGTCAGCGGCTGGGTTTCGGCAGATTATGCAAAAGTCAGCGTAGATATGGAAACAGCCATTACCAATGCAGAAGAAAGAGCGAAAATCAAGGCTCAGAAAGAGCGTGAGAAAAGAGAGCGTGAAGCACAGTTGGCAGCACAGGAACAGGAAATTGAGCAGCCGATCAATGATACACAGCAGTCTTATGAGGAAGAACAAAATGAGCCGGCTGCAGATAACAGCAGTTCCGATTCAGGCAGCAGCAATACATATAACAGTGAGCCGGAAGAAGATACACAGACATCAGACACTCCATCTTACGGAAACGGTTCCGGTGCAGGCGCTTCAGAAGTGGTGGCATATGCAAAACAGTTTTTAGGAAATCCATATGTATATGGCGGTTCCAGTCTGACAAAGGGAACTGACTGTTCCGGATTTACAATGTCCGTTTATGCACATTTCGGATACTCACTGAACAGATCTTCTTATACTCAGGTATACAACGGAAGAGCAGTATCCCTCAGTTCATTGCTGCCAGGAGATTTGCTGTTCTACAAGTATGGCGGTTCGACCATCAGCCATGTGGCAATCTACATAGGCGGAGGGCAGATTATTCATGCATCCACACCATCAACAGGTATTAGAATAGGCGGTATGGGTTCACCATGTGCAGCAAGAAGAATTATTGGATAAATTTCATAATTATATAATAAAAGTTCCGGATTTTAGGCCGGAACTTTTATTATATATAGGATGGAAAAATGTCAAGAGTTTATGTGTAAAATGCACAATTTTATTACATCTTTACAAAACGTCCGTTCTTTTATCGTTCGACAAAGATTTACATAAAAAGCCATAAAAAAAGGTTAACAATGTTAATAACTCCGTTAATAACCCATATTTTCGGAAAAAAGTACAGAAAAACACATGTTAATAAGTGTGCATAATCACAATTATGTCAATGTTGGTCGAAAAATGGAAAGAGAGCATTTATTGTGTAAATTGCACAATTAGTTAGTTAAAAAAATAACTATTAAAAAAACTGTGAAATTCATTGTTATTCGCACCCCGGATATGGTATAATTTAATCACTAGATAATGAAAGGAAGTGGTACCATGAAAATTAATATTTTCGGAAAGAATATTGAGGTCACAGAGGGCATCAAAAGTGCAGTAGAAGAGAAACTCAGTAAACTGGACAAGTTCTTTAATGAGGAGATTAGAGCAGATGTTACTCTTAGCGTAAAACGAAACGAACACAAAGTGGAGGTAACAATTCCGGTAAAAGGCAATATTATTAGGGCGGAGGAAATTAGTGAAGATATGTATGCTTCTATTGATATGGTCGAGGAAACAATAGAGCGTCAGTTAGTGAAGTATAAAAATAAATTAATTGATAAGAAAAAATCATATCGTGATAATTTTACGGCAAATTATATTGATGCGGATTATGAAGATGATGATGAAGGCATAGTAAAGATTGTCAGAACCAAAAGTTTTGGAGTAAAACCGATGGATGCAGAGGAAGCCTGCGTGCAGATGGAATTATTAGGACATAACTTTTTCGTTTTCTTAAATGCAGATACGGATGAGGTAAACGTGGTTTATAAGAGAAAGAACGGTACATACGGTTTAATTGAACCGATTTTCGATTAAAGAGTTATTAAAAGGAGTGGCGCGGCAGCGCCCTCTTTTTTTGTTCATGAAAAGTTTACAATGTTTACAATATTATAAAATCAAAAATATTGAATTAAAGAAGTGAAAATGGTAATATATTCAATAACGTGTGAAAAAATATTTCACAAATATAAAAGAGGAGATTACCATGAGCGTAATTAGTAAGATTGTAGGAACGCATAGTGAGCGTGAATTAAAAAGACACAAACACACTTTGGACAAGGTTTTGGCATTGAAACCGGAAATGGAAAAACTTTCAGAAGAAGAGATGAAGGCAAAAACGGAAGAGTTTAAAAACCGGTTAAAAAATGGAGAAACTTTGGATGATATTTTACCGGAAGCTTTTGCGATGGTGAGAGAGGCAACAAAGAGAACTTTGGGAACAGAGCATTATCCCTGCCAGATTATGGGTGGAATCATTCTCCATGAAGGCCGTATTGCAGAAATGAAGACCGGTGAAGGAAAGACACAGACCTGTCTGCTTCCGGCATATTTGAATGCATTAGAGGGAAAAGGTGTTCATATCGTAACAGTAAACGAATATCTGGCAACCCGTGATGCAGAGTGGATGGGACAGGTACACAGATATTTAGGACTTACCGTGGGCTGCGTTTTAGCAGATATGGAGCATGATGATAAGAAGGCTGCTTATGATTGCGACATCACTTATATTACAAATAATGAATTAGGTTTCGACTATTTGAGAGATAACATGGTTGTATATAAAGAGCAGTTGGTACAGCGGGGATTGTCCTATTGTATTATCGATGAGGTGGACTCCGTTCTGATTGATGAGGCGCGAACTCCTTTGATTATTTCAGGACAGAGTGGAAAGTCTACGAAACTGTATGAGATGTGTGATATTCTGGCGAGACAGATGGAGCGTGGTACAGCAAATCCGGAACTTAGCAAGATGGATGCCATCATGGGTGTGGACATAGAAGAAGACGGAGATTTTCTTGTAAATGAAAAAGATAAGATTATCAACCTTACGGCTCAGGGTATTGCAAAGGTAGAAAAGTTTTTCCATATTGACAACTATGCAGATGCAGAAAATCTTGAGTTACAGCACAATGTAATACTGGCTCTCCGTGCACACAATTTAATGCACAGGGATCAGGATTATGTGGTAAAAGATGACGAAGTGCTGATTGTGGATGAGTTTACCGGACGTATTATGCCGGGAAGAAGATATTCAGACGGTTTACATCAGGCGATAGAGGCCAAAGAACATGTGAAAGTAAACAGAGAAAGCAAAACTCTTGCCACCATTACATTCCAGAACTTCTTTAACAAATATCAGAAGAAAGCGGGAATGACCGGTACGGCGCTTACGGAAGAAAAAGAGTTTCGTGATATTTACAGCATGGACGTTGTGGAAATACCGACAAACAGACCGGTTGTCAGAGTTGACCATAATGATGCGGTATTTAAAACCAAACGTGGTAAATTAAATGCAGTTATCAATGATATAGAGGCATCTCATAAAAAGGGACAGCCGGTACTGGTGGGTACCATCAATATTGATTCGTCAGAAGAAATCAGCGCCCTGCTAAAGAAGCGTGGTATACCACATAAAGTTTTAAATGCAAAGTTCCATGAGATGGAAGCGGAGATTGTGGCACAGGCAGGACAGCATGGTGCAGTAACCATCGCTACCAACATGGCGGGCCGTGGTACGGATATTAAATTAGATGAGGCTGCAAAAGCTGCCGGCGGATTAAAGATTATCGGTACGGAGAGACACGAATCCAGGCGTATTGATAATCAGCTCCGCGGACGTTCCGGCCGTCAGGGAGACGTAGGTGAATCTAAGTTCTACATTTCTCTGGAAGATGATATTATGAGATTATTTGCTTCTGAGAAACTGATGGCGGTATTTAATGCGTTGGGTGTGCCGGAAGATGAAGAACTTCATCATAAGTCACTGACCAATACCATTGAGAGGGCTCAGAAGAAGATTGAAGGAAATAACTTTGGTATCAGAAAAAATCTTATGGAATACGATAAGGTAAACAATGACCAGAGAGAAATAATTTACGCAGAGAGAGCTAGAGTTCTCAACGGTGAAAACATGAGAGACTCCATCATTAAGATGGTAAATGAAGTGATAGAATCGCAGGTGGATATGTTTATCCGTGATGACCAGCCGGTGAAAGAGTGGGATTTGGCAGGACTGGCACAGTCCCTGTTTGAAATTATTCCGTTCAAACTGTCCATAAAACAAGAAGATATGGAGCATTTAAGCAAATCTGAATTTAAGCAGATGCTGAAAGAAGAGGCGCTGAAACTTTACGAGGCGAAGGAAGCAGAGTTTCCGGAACCGGAGCATATCAGGGAGTTGGAAAGAATTGTTCTTCTGAAAGTGATTGACAGAAAGTGGATGGATCACTTAGACGATATGGAACAGTTGAAAGAAGGCATCGGACTGATGGCGTACGGACAGAAAGACCCGGCTGTGGAATATAAGATTCAGGGATTCGAGATGTTTGGATTTATGATTTCCAACATTAAGATTGATACAGTGAAGACGTTATATCACATTCAGGTAGAACAGAATGTGGAACGTAAAGAGGTAGCAAAAGTTACCGGAACAAACAAGGATGATGACAGCGGAGTGAAAAAACCGAAACAGAGAGAAGAGGCAAAGGTTTATCCAAATGATCCATGTCCTTGCGGTAGTGGTAAAAAGTATAAGAATTGTTGTGGACGGAAGGCGTAATTAAAGAGAATTCATGAACCGGACGGGTAAAACAGCGATTACAATACAGCAGCAAAAGCGAGGTGACAGAAGTTACCTCGCTTTTCGGAAATTAGAGACGAGGTAGTCAAGTGGTTGAATTAGAACAGTATAAAAACGAGTGGAGCCAGTATGAAAGCAGAGTAGAGGAACTGGCAGAATCTTTTCATATTGAAGAAAAACAGGTAAGAATAAAAGAAATTGAAGAGGAAATGGAACAGCCGGGATTTTGGGATGACGCAGCAAAATCAGGAGAAGTCATGAAAGAACTGAAATCCCTCAAAGGTAGTCTTGAAGTCATCAGAAAACTGCAAAGTCAGTATGAAGATTTGGGCGTTCTGATTGAAATGGGAAATGAGGAAGAGGACGCAGGAATGGTTCAAGAAGTAGAATCGGAACTGAAATCGTTTATAAAGGCTTTTGATAAAGTAAAAATAGAAACTTTGCTGTCAGGGGAATATGATAAATATAATGCTATTTTAAAGATAAATGCCGGAGCAGGTGGAACAGAATCCTGCGATTGGGCAAGTATGCTTTACCGTATGTTTACCCGTTGGGCAGAGTCAAAAGGTTATAAGACAGAAGTCATTGACTTTCTGGATGGGGAGGAAGCAGGGCTGAAGTCCATTACCTTTCAGGTGGCAGGTGAAAACGCCTATGGCTATCTGAAATCAGAAAAAGGAGTTCACAGACTGGTTCGTATTTCCCCTTTTAATGCGGCAGGCAAACGACAGACCTCTTTTGCATCACTGGATGTTATGCCGGATATTGAAGAAGATTTGGATGTGGAAATTCAGGACGATGATATCCGAATAGACACATACCGCTCCAGCGGCGCCGGAGGACAGCATATCAATAAGACTTCCTCTGCCATCCGCATTACCCATCTGCCCACAGGCATTGTGGTGCAGTGTCAGAATGAACGTTCCCAGTTACAAAATAAAGACAGGGCAATGAAGATGCTGAAATCCAAATTATATATGCTGAAAAAACAGGAAGAAGAAGAAAAACGTTCGGGAATCCGGGGCGAAGTAAAGGAGATTGGCTGGGGAAACCAGATCCGTTCGTATGTAATGCAGCCCTATACCATGGTAAAAGACCACCGCACCAATGAGGAAGTGGCAGACGTGAATAAAGTGCTGGACGGATACCTTGATCCATTTATTAATGCTTATCTCAAGTGGATAAATGTTGACAAAGATAATGAAATTTAGTTGATTAATAGATGTAACCATGCTAAAATCTACAAGTATCATTTTGCGCAATCAAAAGTAAAATCGCTTTTTAATGAGACACAAGGAGGAAAAATATGATTAAAGTTGCAATTTTAGGATATGGAACAGTTGGTTCCGGCGTGTTTGAAATTATAAACGAAAATAAGGAACTGCTGACTTCCAATATTGGTGACGAAATGGAAGTAAAGTATGTTCTTGATTTGAGAGATTTTCCGGGAGACCCTTGCGAGGAGGTACTGGTTCATGATTACAATATAATTTTAAATGACCCGGAAGTGGAAGTGGTAATTGAAGTGATGGGAGGATTGAAACCTGCCTATGATTTTGTAAAATCAGCACTGGAAGCAGGAAAGAGTGTCTGTACATCAAACAAAGAGCTTGTTGCAAAATATGGCGCTGAACTGATTAAAATTGCACATTCCCATAACAGAAACTTCTTATTTGAAGCTGCTGTAGGCGGAGGCATTCCGATTATCCGCCCGATTAATATGCATATTACAGCAGATAAAATCTGTGAAATTACAGGTATTTTAAATGGTACAACAAATTATATTTTAACAAAGATGGATAAAGAAGGGGCTGATTTTGAAAGCACTTTGAAAACAGCGCAGGATTTAGGATATGCGGAGAGAAATCCGGAAGCGGATATCGAAGGATTTGATGCAGTCAGAAAGATTGCCATTCTTGCATCTCTTGCAAAAGGAAAGACGGTAGATTTTGAGGAGATTTATACAGAGGGTATTTCCAAGATAACAGCAGCGGACTTTAAATACGCAAAAGTTATGGGACGCTCCATTAAGTTACTTGGAAAATGTAAGAATGAAGATGATGCAGTAGTTGCGTCTGTTGCCCCAAGGCTGTTGGCACCGGATCATCCGTTATATAATGTAAATGATGTGGTAAACGGTATTTTGGTTCGTGGAAATATGGTTGGAGATTTAGTGTTTATCGGAAGCGGAGCAGGAAAACTTCCTACTGCCAGCGCCGTGGTTTCTGATGTGGTAGACAGCATCAGACATCTCAATGTTCCTACCACGATTTTGTGGGATGAAGAAAAATTAGAATTAGAAGATTTCTCCAAGTCAAGAAAGAAATTTTTCGTGAGAACAGATGCATTAAAAGAAGAAGCAGAGACCGTATTTGGCGCTGTGGAATATGTGGATGCAGGAATCAGTGGAGAAATCGGCTTTATTACAGAAAAAATCAGCGAAGAAGATTTTTCAAAAAAGGCAGAAAAACTTGGAAAAGTAATATCCAGAATCAGAGTGGAAGAGTAAACCGGAAGAGAGGTTTATCTTATAAAAACAGTTGCATGGCAGCAGAACGGAGTTTTTATGAAATATATTGTTGTTTTAGGTGACGGAATGGCGGATGAGCCTATAGAAAAACTGGGAGGTAAAACACCTCTGGAATATGCAGATACACCCACCATGGATGCAATGTCCAAACAATCGGAAATAGGCATGATACATACCATACCGGAAGGAATGAGCCCGGGCAGTGATACGGCAAATTTATCAGTATTGGGCTATGACCCTAAAAAATATTACACAGGACGTTCTCCGCTGGAGGCTTTAAGCATTGGCGTGGACATGAAAGATACAGATGTGGCACTTCGCTGCAATCTTGTAACAGTGTCTACGGATGATTTACCATATGAGGAAAAAACCATTATCGACCATAGCTCCGGTGAAATCAGCACGGAAGATGCCGCCCTATTGTTGGAGGCAGTCAGAAAAGAGTTAGAGACAGATACATATAAGTTTTATGTAGGTACCAGTTACAGACATCTTACGATTTGGGATAAAGGAGATGTGGTTCCCCTTACCCCGCCTCATGATGTGCTGGGACAGAAAATAGGAAAATATCTGCCACAGGATGAAATGCTCCGCAAAATGCAGGAAAAAAGCTATAAAATACTGTCAAGTCATCCTATTAATATAGAAAGAATGAAAAAAGGACAAAACCCTGCCAATTCCATCTGGTTCTGGGGAGCAGGAACCAGACCGTGCGTAACCTCTTTTGAAGAAAAGAATCACAAAAAAGGCGCCATGATTTCGGCAGTTGATTTGTTAAAAGGCATTGCCATTGGCGCAGATATGAAGGTGATTGAAGTGGAAGGCGCCAACGGAGGGCTGGATACTAATTATGAAGGCAAGGCAGAAGCAGCGGTGGATGTCTTGTTGAACCAGAACTATGACATGGTTTATATTCATGTAGAGGCTCCTGATGAAATGGGGCATCAGGGAAGCGTGGAGAAAAAAATTCAGGCAATTGAAAATCTGGATTCCAGAGTAATAAAGATAGTAAAGGATGCCTTAGACCGGTCAGGGGAAGATTACCGTATATTGGTGATGCCGGATCATCCTACACCGATATGTGTGAGAACACACACAAGTAATCCGGTGCCATATATGCTTTATGACAGCACGGATAAAAAAGAAGGCACGTTGGATTACAACGAAAAGGCAGGAAAAGAAAGTGGATTATTTATGGCTGACGGACATGAGATGATGCGTTATCTGATGTCCAAATAGTTGTTGAAATAAAGGAGAAGGGAAGGAAAATTATGAAAGAGACAAAGGTTGTAAAGTTTGGCGGAAGCTCACTGGCAGATGCAAAACAGTTTCAGAAGGTTGCGGATATCATTCTGGAAGATCCGGCAAGACGTTTTGTAGTGGCATCGGCACCGGGGAAGCGCTTTGTAGAGGATGTAAAAGTAACAGATATGCTATATAACTGTTATGAACTTGCTTCCGAGGGAGAAAATTTTGACCAGCAGTTCCAGTCCATTAAAGACAGATACAACGGTATTATAGAAGAACTGGGAATGGATGACTTTTCGCTGGATGAAGATTTTGAGACCATAAAGGGAGCTTTCTCCCACATGGCCGGCAGGGATTATGCAGCCAGCCGTGGGGAGTATTTAAACAGTAAAGTTCTGGCAAAATATCTGGGCTTTGATTTTATTGATGCGGCAAAATATATCTTCTTCGATGAGAGGGGAAATTTTGACTGGGATAAAACTTCCGAAAAACTTGCCCCAAAGCTTGCAAAAACAGAATATGCAGTAATTCCGGGATTCTATGGTTCTATGCCAAACGGCACAATCAAAACATTTTCCAGAGGAGGTTCTGATGTGACCGGTTCCATTGTGGCAAGAGCAGCAGAAGCGAAAATATATGAAAATTGGACCGATGTAAGCGGATTCCTAATTTGCGATCCGAGAATTATCAATAATCCGGTTCCTATCAATACAATTACATATGCAGAACTGAGAGAGTTGGCATATATGGGAGCCACCGTACTTCACGAAGACGCTATCTTCCCGGTAAGAGCAGCCGGTATACCTGTAAATATTAAAAACACAAACTGTCCAAAAGACAGAGGAACAATGATTGTGTCAGAGACGGCAGAACCTTGCGAGCATATCATTACCGGTATTGCCGGAAAGAAAGGCATGTCTGTCATCAATATCGAAAAAGACAAGATGAACAGTGAGGTGGGATTTGGCAGAAACGTACTTCGTGCTTTAGAGAAGAGCAATGTCAGCTTTGAACATATGCCATCCGGCGTTGACACAATGAGCGTCATTATTCAGACAGATGCTTTGGCAGGAAAAGAGACAGCCATTTTAGATGAGATTCGTTCCAGAGTGCATCCGGACCAGTTGTTTATCGAGACGGATCTTGCCCTGATCGCAGTGGTAGGAAGAGGCATGAAGAGCGCAAGAGGAACGGCAGCCATCCTGTTTACGGCACTGGCAGAAGCCCGTGTTAATATCAAAATGATTGACCAGGGTTCCTCCGAACTGAATATTATAATCGGCGTGGCAGAAGAAGACTTTGAAGTGGCAATGCGCGCCATCTATGATGCTTTTATCGAAGTAAAGAGATAAGTGGTCATAAGTGTTGATTTAAAGAGGTATTTCCTGCCGGCAGGATACCGATAAGAATGTAAAAACTTGAACTTCTTGACAGATGGTGCATATGGTATTAATATATACAAGGATAATTTAATAGAGAAATTCTTCGGGGCAGGGTGAAATTCCCGATCGGCGGTAAAGTCCGCGAGCGTTTAACGCAGGACTTGGCATTGGTTCAAGTCAGGATATGGTGAAATTCCATAACCGACAGTATAGTCTGGATGAGAGAAGAGTAGAAAGCCGTTTACAGTTATACATAAACGGTAGGCTTGGATTGTTTTTTGATTGCGTTATGCAGAGAAGTCCGGGTTTATAGTTCTATGATTTCATAGCCCTGAATTTTTCAGGGCTTTTCTTTTTGCCAAAATTATTTTTCCTTCCTTTGAATATGAAGAAAATAGGATGGATATGACAAAAGAAAAGAAGAATTTCCCGCATGGAAAGGAGATTGTATTATGAAAAAATTATCAAACACAAAGAACCTTGTATTAATTGCCATGTTTTCCGCATTGGCAGTAGTACTGCACATTTTTGATTTTGCGATACCATTTATCGCACCGGATTTCTACAAAATTGACTTAAGTGAAATCCCTGTACTGATTGGTTCCTTTATTATGGGCCCTGTGGCAGGTGTGGTGATTGAGGCAATCAAAATCATTTTAAAACTGCTTATCAAAGGTACATCGACAGCATATGTGGGCGATTTGGCAAACTTTATTATCGGATGCTGCCTTGTAGTTCCTGCAAGTTTGATTTACAAGTTTCATAAATCAAAGAAAGGCGCATTTATCGGAATGGCCGTGGGTACCATTGCCATGGCTGCGGCAGGAGCAATTATTAATTACGCAATTTTAATTCCATTTTATGTAAAAGCATTTGGAATGCCGTTGGATGCCATTATCGGCGCAGGAAACAAAATTAATCCGCTGGTTTCGGGTAAATGGAGTTTTGTGCTGGTCTGCGTTGTTCCGTTTAATGTTGTAAAAGCAGTAGTGGACAGTCTGATTACTGCCCTTGTTTATAAGCGAATCAGTTCATTTATTAAAGGTATACAAATAAAAAAATAAATAAAAAATAAATATATTGACCAAAAAACAAATATAGGATTTGAAAAACACAGGAATATTGTTTATACTTATCAAAGTGAATCATATTCCTGTGTTGTTTTATGCCATAGGAAGCGTTTGGTTATGGACTCTTTTATGATGAGACAAGCCTTACAGATAATAAGTTGGAAAATGAAAGTTTATGGAGGCTGTATGATTTTTGAGACAATGTCAGAGAAAGAGACATTTGAATTAGGAAAAAAGTTAGGTGCGAAAGCAGAACCGGGACAGATTTTTTGTCTGGACGGTGATTTGGGTGTGGGCAAAACTGTCTTCACTCAGGGTTTCGCCAAAGGGCTGGGTATTGAGGAAAATGTAAACAGCCCTACATTTACCATTGTTCAGGTTTATGATGAAGGACGGATTCCGTTATATCATTTCGACGTATATCGAATCGGGGAGCCGGAGGAAATGTACGAGATAGGATATGAGGAATATTTTTTCGGACAGGGCGTCAGCCTTATAGAGTGGTCGAAACTGATTGAGGAATTGATTCCAAATGAAGCAATTCAGGTAACCATAGAAAAGAATTTAGATAAAGGTCTGGATTACAGAAAAATAACAGTGGAGGGAATATGAGAATATTAGCGATAGACAGTTCATCCATGGTGGCAACAGTGGCAGTTACCACGGACGGAGTAATCAATGCAGAATATACAGTAAATCATAAAAAGACCCATTCCCAGACATTGCTTCCCATGATAGATGAGATTAGTAAAATGATAGAGTTGGATATGGAAACCATTGACGCCATAGCTATTTCCGGAGGGCCGGGCTCCTACACAGGACTTCGCATCGGCAGCGCCACGGTAAAAGGATTTGGTCTGGCGCTCAATAAACCGATTATCCATGTTCCTACCATGGAGGCTCTGGCATACAATATGTTTTCTTCCTCCTATATCGTCTGCCCGATGATGGATGCAAGAAGAGGACAGGTTTATACGGGCATCTATCGGTTTTGCGGAACAAAGATGGAGATCATCAAAGAGCAGTCCATTATCATGATTGATGAACTGATTTATGAACTGGATAAAATCGGAATGCCGGTAATGTTTCTGGGTGACGGTGTAGACACACAAAAAGAGGTTATCGAAAGTAAGATGGCAACAGAACATCATTACGCACCGGCATCCATGAACAGACAGAAAGCGTCCGCTGTGGCATCTTTGGCAGAGATTTACTTTCAGCAAGGAAAGTATGAAAGTGCCGGAGAGCATAAACCGGAGTATTTGAGACTGTCACAGGCAGAAAGAGAATTAAAAGAAAAGTTGGCAAAAGATCATGATTCAAATTAGAGAGATGTCCTTAGAAGACATTCAGCAGGTTGCAGGTATTGAAGAAAGCATTTTTTCCATTCCATGGTCCGAAAAATCTTTTGAAGAATCTTTAAACAGTCAAAACACATTGTTTATCGTAGCCGAGAAGGAACATGAAATTCTGGGATATCTCGGTATGTATCTGTTTTTGGAAACTGCGGATATCTCCAATGTGGCAGTGGCGAAGGAATACAGAAGACAACACATTGCAAAACGGATGATGGAAGATATTTTGCGCAGGGCGAAAGATAGGGGAGTCAGACAGGTGACTCTGGAAGTACGGGAGACCAATGTGCCAGCCATTCAATTATATGAAGGCATGGGTTTTCAGGAAGCAGGCATCCGGAAAAACTATTATAAAGAACCTGTAGAAAATGCTTTGATTATGTGGAAACAAAATCTATAATGGGAATTACTTTCCACTAGGATTTTTTTATGTAAAAATGTAAAATAGTACATATTGCATTAGGAGGAAAGTATGAGAGTATATAAAGATGAACACTTTGCAGAGTTATATTGTAATCAGTGTGGAAAACCAATGAAAGTAGAAAATGAAATTATAAAAGAGGGAAATTTTGCCGTAGATTACCGCTGGGATTATTTCTCCGATAAAGACGGAAGAAGGCACAGATTTGATTTGTGCGAAGACTGTTATAATCGGTTGATTGAAAGTTTTCAGTATCCCATAGATGATGAAGGCTACAGCGAACTGGTATAATTTCACCTCAAAATTGGCGGGAGACAAAAATGTTAGATGTATGTTTATTAGGCACAGGCGGAATGATGCCCCTTCCGAGAAGGTGGCTTACGTCGCTGATGTGCCGCTATAACGGAAGTAATATATTAATAGACTGTGGGGAAGGAACCCAGGTTGCAATCAAGCAGAAAGGATGGACCTTTAAACCCATTGATGTTGTCTGCATCACCCATTATCACGCAGACCATATCAGTGGTTTGCCGGGACTTCTTCTTACCATGGGAAATGCAGAGAGAACAGAGCCTCTCACCATGATCGGACCAAAAGGATTAGAGCGGGTTGTAAGTGCATTACGAACGATTGCACCGGAACTTCCTTTTGAGATAAAGTTTATAGAGTTGAGTGAAAACCGGCAGACCATACAGTTTGAGGGATACCGGATTAATGCGTTTAAGGTAAAACATAACGTGGTCTGTTACGGATATTCCATCGAGATAGACAGAAGTGGAAAGTTTGATGTACATAAAGCAAAGGCACTAGACATTCCGGTACAGAAATGGAGCATTCTTCAAAAAGGTGAAACGGTGGAATGGGAAGGAAAGACATACAGACCGGAGATGGTTATGGGAGCGCCGCGAAAAGGTTTGAAAGTGACTTATACCACTGATACCAGACCGGTAGATGCCATTGTGGAAGCTGCCAGAGGAGCAGACCTGTTTATCTGTGAAGGGATGTATGGAGAGCCGGATAAGGAAGCAAAGGCAAAAGAGCATCGGCATATGACATTTAGGGAAGCGGCGTCCATAGCAAAAGAAGCGGCACCAAAAGAAATGTGGCTGACGCATTACAGCCCGTCTCTGGTAAAACCGTGGCTTTATATGGATACCGTTACGGAAATTTTTCCAAATGCCAAGGCGGGAAAAGACGGAATGTCCGTTGATTTATCATGGTCAGACGAAACTTCCGCTTCGATAGGCGATGCGTAAAGAGCAATTTGTCTTGAATTTGAGATGAAACAGAGGTGTTATTTTGAAAGAGATAAAAATATTAGCAATTGAAAGTTCCTGTGACGAGACGGCAGCGGCGGTCGTGGTCAATGGCAGGGAGGCATTATCCAATGTGATTTCCTCCCAAATTGATTTGCACACTTTATATGGCGGTGTGGTGCCGGAGATTGCATCCAGAAAACATATCGAAAATATCAATTATGTGATTGAGAAGGCATTGTCAGATGCCGGCATGACACTGGGTGACATAGATGCAGTGGGAGTTACATATGGACCGGGACTGGTAGGAGCGCTTTTAGTAGGCGTTGCGGAAGCCAAGGCAATTTGCTTTGCAAAGAAGATTCCTCTCATTGGCGTGCATCATATTGAAGGACATATTTGTGCAAACTATGTGGAAAACAAAGATTTAGAACCTCCTTTTGTCTGCCTTGTGGTATCGGGAGGGCATACCCATCTGGTAGTGGTGGGAGATTATGGAAAATATAAAATTCTTGGAAAGACAAGAGATGATGCGGCAGGGGAAGCTTTTGACAAAGTGGCGAGAGCCATCGGTTTGGGCTATCCGGGCGGACCAAAGATTGATAAGGTCTCAAAAGAGGGGGATCCTCATGCCTATGAATTTCCAAGAGCCAAAATAACAGACAGTATTTATGACTTTAGTTTCAGCGGATTAAAATCAGCGGTGTTAAATCAGTTAAATGTCTCACAGATGAAAGGCGAAGAAATTAACCAGGCAGATGTGGCAGCCTCTTTTCAAAACAGCGTCGTAGATACATTACTGACCAGAGCCATGCTGGCGATGGAAGAAACCGGAATGAAAAAACTTGCTATTGCAGGGGGCGTGGCTTCCAATACAGCCATCAGAAAAGCTTTTAAGGAAGAATGCCAAAAAAGAGAAATTGAGTTTTATTATCCTTCTCCGGTTTTGTGTACGGATAATGCAGTTATGATTGGATCTGCAGCGTACTTTGAATACATAAACGGAATAAGACACGGATGGGATTTAAACGCCGTACCAAATCTAAAATTGGGACAACGGTAAAAAGAGTGATACAGATAATCCGTTTTCCGTCAGGTATGCCGGAAGATAAATGAATGGAGAGGAACTGATTCTATGAAAAAAATATCGGCGATTGTGCTGGCTGCAGGAAAAGGAAGTCGTATGAACAGCACAACAAAAAAACAGTTTATGGAAATGAATGGGAAGCCTGTTTTATGGTATTCCCTTTTTGCATTTGAAAACTACGGCGTGGATCAGATTATTTTAGTTACCGGAAAGGAAGATGTGGAATATTGCCGGAAAGAGATTGTAGGGAAATACGGCTTTACCAAAGTGACGGATATTGTGGAAGGGGGAAAGGAACGTTACCAGTCCGTATATAACGGATTAAAAAAAGTTACCGGGGATATTGTAATGATACATGACGGAGCCAGACCGTTGGTATCCGGTGCAATCATAGACAGGTGCGTGAAGGGAACACTAGAATATGGTGCCTGTGTTGCCGGTGTTCCCGTAAAAGATACTATTAAAATTTTGGATGAAAACAAAATCGTGACAGAAACACCGGACAGAAACTGTCTCTGGATTACCCAGACTCCTCAAAGTTTTACGTATGAACTGGTAAAAAATGCATATGATAAAATGCAGAAAAGTAACAGTGGAAATGTTACTGATGATGCAATGGTGGTAGAACGGTTTTCAGACCATAAAATAAGGTTTGTAGAAGGCGAATATTCCAATATAAAAGTGACAACACCGGAAGATATTTTTATTGCTGAAATGCTCCTGAAACGAAAATGAAAAAAATGAAAAAAAATGTTGACACTAAAATGGAATAATGATAATATATTCAAGCACGTCACAAAAGGCGTGCCACGGAGAGGTGTCCGAGTGGTTTATGGTGCCGGTCTTGAAAACCGGTGTGGTTAGTCCCACCGTGGGTTCGAATCCCACCTTCTCCGCTGTATCTTAAGCCCCTCAACAGGATTAGGATATATTTTTTTTATAAGTGAAAAGAAGTCAACTACTTGGAGAAGTACCCAAGTGGCTGAAGGGGCTCCCCTGGAAAGGGAGTAGGTCGTTAATAGCGGCGCGAGGGTTCAAATCCCTCCTT
>CAJFUA010000016.1 GCA_904420085.1 uncultured Eubacterium sp.
ATTTAAAAAGCACCTTCGAGGCAATGGGTTTTCATTGAATGGCATTGACCTTCAAGGTGCTTTTTTGATATTTTTATTGATTATGTTTTATGGCAGCTTCCACAAATCCAAGGAATAAAGGATGTGGTCTGTTCGGACGGCTTTTCAGTTCCGGGTGTGCCTGTGTGGCAATGAAAAACGGATGAGAAGGAATCTCTATCATTTCCACAATCCGTCCGTCAGGTGATAGTCCTGATAACTTCATTCCCTTCGCCGTCAGGTCATCTCTGAAATCGTTGTTTACTTCGTATCTGTGGCGATGCCGTTCATGAATCAATTCTTCTCCATATAATTTATAAGCCTCACTGTCTTTATCCAAAACACATGGATAAGCCCCCAGTCTTAATGTACCTCCGATGTCAGTAATACCTTCCTGATCCGGCATCAGGCTGATGACCGGATGGGTGGTAGACGGGTTCAATTCAATGCTGTGCGCATCATGATAGCCTACCACATGTCTGGCAAATTCAACAATGGATAACTGCATGCCAAGACAGAGACCAAGAAATGGAATATGGTTTTCTCTGGCATATTGAATTGCCGCAAGTTTTCCGTCAATGCCACGCTTTCCAAAACCGCCCGGAACAAGAATACCGGAGACATCAGAAAAGATATCGGCAGCATTTTCTTCAGACACGGTTTCTGAATCCACCCATTTGATATGGACTGTGGTGTGGTTTGGATAACCTGCATGTTTCAAGGATTCTACCACGCTGATATAAGCATCGTGAAGGGCAATATATTTTCCAACCAGTGCAACGGTAACTTCCCGGGTAGGATTTTTGGCAGATTGCACCATGGCTTTCCATTCGTCAAGATCCGGCGCCGGGCAGTCTAATTTCAGACATTCACAGGCAATTTCAGCCAGATGTTCTTTTTCCATGGCAAGCGGCGCTTCATAGAGCATATCCACGGTCAGATTCTGTACCACATGACTGGATGAAACATTACAGAATAAACTGATTTTATCTTTTAAATCATTGTTCAGCGGATACTCCGTCCGGCATACAACAATGTCCGGCTGAATACCAAGTCTTTGCAATTCTTTTACACTCATCTGAATTGGTTTTGTTTTCATTTCCTGAGATGCCGGAAGGTAAACCATCAGGGCAACATGAATTAAAATACAGTTATCGTGTCCTACTTCATGCTGGAACTGACGGATGGCTTCAATATATGGCTGTGATTCAATATCGCCAACGGTGCCGCCTACCTCAATAATGGCAATCTCCGTATCCGGACTGTCACTCTGATAAAAACGGCTTTTAATCTCATTGGTAATATGAGGTATTACCTGAACGGTGCCTCCGCCAAAATCACCATGGCGTTCTTTTTCAAGAACAGACCAGTAGACTTTACCGGTAGTCACATTGGAATTTTTTGTTAAACTCTCATCAATAAATCGCTCGTAGTGTCCCAAATCCAAATCTGTTTCCGCGCCGTCATCCGTTACAAAAACTTCGCCGTGCTGTACCGGATTCATGGTGCCGGGATCAATATTGATATAAGGGTCAAACTTCTGCATGGTTACTTTGTAACCGCGGGATTTCAGAAGTCTGCCCAGTGATGCGGCGGTAATACCTTTGCCGAGACCTGAAACGACGCCGCCTGTTACAAAAACGTATTTCACTGACATTTCATTTTCCTCCTAAAAGTGTACTAATATTATTTTCAGTCCTATGAATATAATTGTAAATAAATACTTTACTAGTTTACTACGATAGTGTTTTGATTGCCAGAAAAAAATACAAAATATTAAAAATTTAAGAAAAATTCATCAAATTTTAACACTATATCTGAAGGATATGTTATATTGTTAGGGTATAATATAAAAAACATTTTGCATATTGTTAAGAGTGAGAAACATTTCGTATCAAATATATGTAGACAGAAAGGAAAAACCATGGAAAACAATAGGAATAGAACCCCGGGGAACAATGGGGATCAGAACAACCAAAAGAAAAATCGGATTGCGGTAATTGTAATTACGTTAATTTTCGCGTTATTATTTACCACCATGAGTTCTTATTTTTTTGACTCAATGACAAAAAAAGAAATAACATATGATGTATTTATCAGTCTGCTGGACAGTGGACAGGTGGAGAGCGTAACCTTTGATTCCAATAAAATATATATTACGCCAAAAACAGAAAATAATGCATTGATTAAAACCACATTTTGGACCACACAGCTCAACGACCCGGAACTGATTAATGATTTAAAGGACAAATATTCGGGCGTAACTTTTAAGGCGGAACAGGCAAGTGCTTCTTCCAGTATTTTACTGATTCTGTTAGAGTGGATTCTGCCGTTAATAATTTTCTGGTTCTTAATGATGTTTATCGTAAGGAAAGCTACCGGTGGAAAAGGCGGCGCCGGCGGCGTGTTCGGCGTAGGAAAGTCCAATGCAAAAGTATATATTCAAAAAGATACAGGGGTAACGTTCAAAGATGTTGCAGGTCAGGAAGAAGCCAAGGAATCAGTTGTGGAGATGGTTGATTTTCTCCATAATCCGGGCAAATATGCGGCCATCGGTGCAAAACTTCCGAAAGGAGCATTGCTGGTGGGACCTCCGGGAACCGGTAAGACCCTTCTTGCCAGAGCAGTGGCAGGGGAGGCGAAAGTTCCGTTTTTCTCATTGTCCGGCTCGGATTTTGTGGAAATGTTTGTAGGTGTAGGTGCATCCAGAGTGAGGGACTTATTTAAACAGGCAGAGGAGAATGCACCGTGTATCGTGTTTATTGACGAGATTGACTCCATCGGTAAGAGCCGTGATTCCAGATTTGGCGGCGGTAACGACGAAAGAGAGCAGACATTGAATGCCCTTTTGGCAGAGATGGATGGATTTGACCCGTCGAAGGGTATTATGATACTGGCGGCAACCAACAGACCGGAAGTGTTGGATCCGGCATTGCTGAGACCGGGACGTTTTGACAGAAGAGTCATTGTGGATACGCCTGATTTCAAGGGAAGGCTTGATACTTTAAAAGTGCATTCCAAAGACGTGAAACTGGATGAGACGGTAGATTTGGAAGCCATTGCAAATATTACCAGCGGAGCAGTAGGTTCCGACCTTGCCAACATGGTTAATGAGGCAGCCATTAATGCTGTAAAATGCGGAAGAAAAGCCATATCTCAGGATGACTTAATGGAAGCGGTGGAAGTAGTTATCGCCGGAAAAGAAAAGAAAGACAGAATCCTCAGCAAAGAGGAGAAAAAAATTGTGGCATTCCACGAGGTAGGTCACGCTCTGGTTGCGGCAATTCAGAAAGATGCGGAGCCGGTACAAAAAATCACCATTGTGCCTAGAACCATGGGAAGTCTGGGATATGTGATTCAAGCGCCAGAGAAAGAAAAATACCTGATGTCTCAGGATGAATTAAATGCAGAACTGGTAACTCTTTTGGCAGGCCGTGCATCGGAAGAGATAGTGTTTGATTCCATTACCACCGGGGCATCCAATGATATGGAGAAAGCCACAGGCATTGCCCGCTCTATGATTGCCCAGTATGGTATGTCGGAAAAATTCGGACTGATGAGTCTGGAAAAGATAAACGACCCATATCTTGGAAAGAATTCTCAGTTGAACTGTAGTGACAAAACCGCCACGGAAATTGAAGAGGAAGTGAAAATACTTCTGAAAGAAAAATATGAGGAGGCGAAGAAATTATTACAGGAAAACAGGGATAAACTGGATAAGATTGCAGGTTTCCTATATGAGAAAGAGACCATCACCGGGAAGGAGTTTATGGAATTATATAAACAGTGTGATGAGGAAGATGGAGAGTCTTCGGAAGAAACGCAGGAAAGTGATGCGTAATCATACAATGTAAATTAAGGAACAGAATATTTTTCGATTTATAAAAAGTGAAGGAGAAGGATGTAAAATCCTGCCTTCACTTTTTTTAATCATAGAAGAATTTGTTGTCGGGGTGAGGAAAAACTATTGACTATATTTGCTATAAATCATATAATTTTGATTATAAATATATAAATGGAGGGTAAATGAATATGGTGAAAAAAATTATGAAAACTATGGGAGTAGTATTATTATCTGCTACAATTACTTTTTCCTCGTCAACTATAAACAGAGCTGACGAAAAAATGGAATTGCCAGAGGTAGATATGTTTAATGAAAAAGTTGTTGAAGAAGGAAATTATGAATTAAATTCGCAAATTGTATCTGATAATAAAATGAAATCAATTAATGAACAATGGATATCGGAATCATTATTACCAACAGCGTCAATGCTTTCATTAGCAACACCGGGAGCAAATAAAACAGGAAATACAAAAGCTGAATTGATATATACTGTTACAGGATTAAAGTATAGTAGTGCAATTCAAAATTTTTCTATTACTGGAAGTTACATATATATAACTCAATTTGATAATTCGAATTCTACGATTTTATCTAGGTGTAAAATAACAGGAACCAAGTCGGCACAATATATGGATCATATGTTTTTAAGTGGATTTGGGCATGGAGAATCTTTAGCTTTAAGTAACTATAACAATAAAACATATTTTTATTTAGGAGCGGTGAATAATAGTAAAGCGACTTACAAAGAAAATGGAGTTACAAAATATCCACAATGGTCTAAGCAGATAGCAAGAATTCAGTATCAAGCAGGAAAAACACTAAAAAGTAGTGATGTACCCAGATTTTCTTATTTAAATAGAGCAAATCCGTCAGGAGTGAGTAGGGGAAATGTATGGCGAAGCGCATGTGCTGTTACCAGTAAACAAATCGTATTTAGAACACAATTCGAAAATGGAAATATACAGTATAGTTTTTTTCCAATTAGCAAAATGAACGCAGTTTTAAGTGAGGCTGAAAATAAGAGCAATAAGGAAGTATCTTTTTCTAATAATACAACATTGCAAAAAATGTGTACAAATTCTATTATTCAAAAAGATGCAAATAATAATATTGTTATGCCGAATGGAAATTTTCAAGGAATGGATTTGAGCGAAGTTGGTAACGTTTATCTGACCGGAGGTTCAAGCAAAAATACTTATAACAGAATAGCAAGAATGGGCAGCGATGGTACATACAAATTTAGATGGGATGTGACTGGATTAGGTCAATATACAACAGAAATAGAAGGAATTAAGTGTAGAGGCAATGATGTTGTATTTGCATTGGAACCCATACCATCAAAAATTACAAGTACGAAAAAAATTTATAAAGCACCAGTTTCCAATTAAAAACAAAATATACATAAATGGGTTTATATGGAGGTATGAAAATGAAGAAGAAAAGTCTCGTTTTTATAATGGCACTTATGTGTCTGGTTATCGGTTGTGCAATAAATGCAACAATTGTAAACGCAAAGACAAATCCTAATGTTATCGAAAGGAAAACAGATGATATTACAGTTGGAAAATATGAAATCACATTGGGAAAGTATGATAGCTCGGCAAAGGTCGGGCGTCCAATCTTTGTAAAAGGAAAAAACACGGTTAAGAAAAAGATTGGATATGCCCGAGGAGGCGTGTATTATACATATAACAAAAGCATAGTATATGTTGACAAGGCGAATATATTATGCAAAACAAATATTGTCACGAAAAAAACAAAGAAAATCATGAAATGTAAGGAATACACCATAGCTGACAGTTTTTACAATGGAAATATGATTTTATACAGTGATGATTCATTGAAAACAGTCAATGTGAAAAATAATATTGTTACGGAACTTGTAAAGAATCCGTGTATTCAGTCTTTCAGTTTTCCGGCAGAAATTTTATTTGATGGTAATAAAATCTATTATGGAAAAGAAAAAGAAGGAAAATCTTCACTGGTACAGTTAAATACAGTAAATAAGCAGATAAAAGAAATACCTCTTGAAAAGGGGCAGTCTGTAATTAAGATTGTTAAGAACGCTTCGGATATTTATTGGAGTACAGTTACCAATGACCTGCAGGGAACAGGGTCGGAAAACCAGCGATATGATGTGATGAAAACTTCCCGAGATACTTTTGATAAATATCAGACAGTTGTTGAAGAGGCAAAATTAATCAATGTGGTATCCGGCAGTGTTATATATGAATATATACCGGATAAGGGAAATCATCAATGCAAAGCTGTCAGACAGTATCAAATTTCATCCCAAAAAACAAAGACGCTGTTAAAGGCAGAAAAATTTCCTTTTGTACCATATATGTTTATGGCAGAGAAACAAGGAAAAGATATCCGATTAACTCTGATTTCTCAATCGGACGAAAGCGCTCCGGATAAGGTGGTTTATCAGATTAAAAAAGGAAAGAAGGCAGTCATTACCGAGATATATACTTCGAACAGAATAATTCCGAAAAATTATTTTAAAGGGATGAAAAATATTAAAAAAATTTATTTCCAAAGAGCAGTTAAGAAACTGCATAAGCAAAGTCTGAAAGGAATTAAGCGGAAGACAATTATATATGTGAAGAGAAAAGATTACCGGCAGACAGTAAAGAAAATCCGAAAAATAAACAGGAAAGTAAGAGTCAGAGTGATGGCATAGGAAAAGCGGAGAGAACGATTTTAAAATCGTCTCTCTGTTTTTTTGCAAAAGCTGTGCTTCGGAATATTTATCTTCGTAAACGGATAGGAGGCAGCCAACTTGATAATCATAATAAAACAGTAAATGACTGGAAACTTATAAAAATATACAGAATAGAACTTGAAAAAAATAAACACATAGATGATAATTGAATAAAACAGATTAAAAAGTTTGGAAAGAAACATGAGTAATTTTAATTTTTCAGAGGAATTAAAAAAGATGCCCCAGACCCCGGGAGTTTATCTGATGCATGACAGCAGGGATGATGTAATCTATGTGGGAAAGGCAGTAAATTTAAAGAGACGTGTCAGTTCCTATTTCAGACAGAGCACCAAAAAGAGTTTGAAGATTGAATCCATGGTATCTAATGTGTCCAGATTTGAATATATTCTTACAGACTCAGAACTGGAGGCTCTAATTTTAGAGTGCAATTTAATCAAAGAGTACCGTCCCAAATATAATACCATGCTGATGGATGACAAGACCTATCCTTACGTGATGGTCACCACCAGCGAGGATTATCCGCGGATTGTCATGGCACGCCGCATGAAAAAGGATGGGAATAAATATTTCGGACCTTTTACCAGCGGAGGCGCGGTCAGGGACACCATTGAACTGTTGCAGAAAATGTTTCAGATTCGAAACTGCCGGAAATCCATCATTGCCGGACAGAATGAAAGCAGTTCGGTGCAAGGAAAAAATACGAAAAAAAATCAGGTTCCCACTGTCAACGGCAGACCCTGTCTGTATTATCACATGGGATTGTGTCAGGGAGCCTGCCAGGGATATGTCGGCAAAGAAGAGTACGGAGAAAATGTTCAAAAGGCTATCAGATTTTTAGAGGGAAATTATCGTGATACATTAAAAGAACTGGAAGAAAAAATGCAGACAGCATCGGCGCAGATGGATTTTGAGAAAGCCATGGAGTATCGTGATTTGATCCGCAGTATCAACCATGTGGCAGGTAATCAGAAAATTACCACCCATAAGTTTGAGGACAGGGATATTATTGCCTATGCGGAAGAAGGAAATGATGCGGTGGTACAGGTGTTTTTTGTTCGAAACGGAAAACTGATTGGCAGGGAGCATTTTTATCTGACTACCGTGCCGGGAGATACCGGAAAAGATATTATTACCAGTTTTATTAAGCAGTATTATATTGGAACGCCCTTTATTCCCCATCAGCTTCTGGTGCAGGAAGAAGTGGAGGATCCGGAACTGTTATCCCAGATGCTCAGCCGTAATCAGAATTATACGGTGAAAATTGTGAACCCTAAGAAAGGAAGCAAGGAAAAACTGGTAGAACTGGCGGCGAAGAATGCCAGAAACCTTTTAGAGCAGAACAAAGAAAAGTATCGCCAGGAACAGAAAAAGACGGTGGGAGCGGTTCATGAAATTGAAGAATTGACAGGGATAGAGGGGATTCACAGGATGGAATCCTACGATATTTCCAATACCAACGGATATGAGTCGGTGGCATCCATGATTGTGTATGAGGACGGCAGACCGAAAAGGAACAATTACCGCAAGTTTAAGATTAAAACAGTGCAGGGACCGGATGACTATGCCAGCATGGAGGAAGTATTGACACGGCGTTTTAAACATGGTCTGGAAGAACGGCATAAACTGGACATGGAAGACGGGGATTATGAGCTGGGAAGTTTCAGCAAATTTCCGGATATTATTATGATGGACGGAGGAAAAGGTCAGGTAAATGTTGCCTTAAAGGTTTTGGAGAAACTGGGAATTAATATTCCGGTCTGTGGCATGGTAAAAGATGACCACCATAATACCAGAGGGCTTTATTATAACAATCAGGAGATTCCAATCGATACCCGCTCGGAAGGATTCAAACTGATTACCAGAATACAGGACGAGACCCACCGCTTTGCAATTACCTATCACAGAAGCCTGAGAGGAAAAAAAGAAGTGAAATCCATTCTGGATGATATACCGGGAGTGGGACCGTCCAGAAGAAAGGCGTTAATGCGGTATTTTAAATCCATTGAAGCAATCAGGGAAGCATCGGTGGAGGAATTGAAAAAAGTGGATTCCGTCACGGAGAATGTGGCAAAAAATATATACAAATATTTTCACAAATGATAGAATAAAGAAAATCATATGAAGGGTCGCTTTGGACGGCATTTCGGGGAAAAACGGATACAGAAGATATATATAAGGAGGTAGCAGATGTCAGATGTATATATTCCATTTACAAAGGTAGTGGAAAACTATGGATTAATAAATCACACTCCGGAAATTAACACGGATGACGTGCAGATTACAATACCGGAAGTAAACAGACCGGCATTACAGCTGGCAGGATTTTTTGAGCATTTTGACAAGGAAAGAGTGCAGATTATTGGAAATGTAGAGAGTGCTTTTCTTGACAATATGCAGAGACAGAACAGACAGTGGGTATACGAAAAACTGATGAGCAGTGGGATTCCCTGCCTGATTCTTTGCAGGGGTAATGAACCGGATGAAGATATGGTGGAAGCAGGACGAAAATATGGTGTGCCGATTATGTCCACCCCTATGGAGACTTCCAGATTTAATGCAGAATTATCCCGGTGGCTGAATGTGGAACTTGCTCCTTGTATTACCAGACATGGCGTGCTGGTGGATGTCTATGGTGAAGGCGTATTGATTATGGGGGAGAGCGGTATTGGAAAGAGTGAGGCGGCACTGGAACTGATTAAGCGTGGACACCGTCTGGTTACAGATGATGTGGTGGAAATCAGACGTGTCAGCGACGAGACATTAATTGGAACATCTCCGGCGATTACCAAGCATTTTATTGAACTTCGGGGAATCGGCATCATTGATGTAAAGGCATTATTTGGTGTGGAAAGTATTTTGGATTCTGCCAGTATCGATATGGTAATTCAGCTGGAAGAATGGAGCCGGGACAAGGAATATGACCGGATGGGACTGGAGGACCAGTATACGGAGTTTTTGGGAAACAAAGTCATCTGTCATAAGATTCCTATCAGACCGGGACGAAATCTTGCGGTGATTGTTGAATCAGCAGCAGTAAATCACAGACAGAAACGGATGGGATACAATGCGGCACAGGAATTGTACAACAGAGTACAGAAAAATATGGAAAAAGACAACTGATTGATTTGGTTTGGAACGAAGTAAACCGGTAAAATAATTCAGATAAAAAGATATGGAGGAAAATATTGTGAAAAAATATTGTTTTGGAGTAGATGTAGGTGGAACCACCGTAAAAATCGGGTTTTTAAAGACAGACGGAACCATGTTGGATAAGTGGGAAATAAAAACCAATACGGAAAATGCAGGGGAATTGATTTTGGAAGATATCTGCAAAGCGCTGGATGAAAAATTAGCCGAAGCCGAAATCGGCTTCGAAGAAATCGAAGGCGTGGGAATCGGGCTTCCGGGACCGGTACTTTCCGATGGCACGGTGTTAAAATGTGTCAACCTTGGCTGGGGTGTTTTCAATGTGGAAGAGAAAATGTCCCAAATGTTTCATGGCGTGAAAATCAAGGCGGGAAATGATGCCAATGTGGCGGCTCTTGGAGAAAACTGGAAAGGCGGCGGTAAGAATTATCATGACATTGTGATGATTACACTTGGAACAGGCGTCGGCGGCGGAGTAATTATTGACAATAAAATTCTGACCGGATATAACGGCGGCGCAGGAGAAATCGGGCATATGCATATGAATGACCAGGAGACGGAAGTCTGTGGTTGTGGTAAAAAAGGCTGCCTGGAGCAGTACGCATCAGCCACCGGCGTGGTAAGACTGGCAAAAAGATTTATGGAAAAAGATAAAAATACGAAGATGACAGAGTTGGGAGATGAAATTACGGCAAAGGATGTGTTTGATCTTGCAAAAGAAGGAGATGCCGGAGCGGAAGCGGTAGTTTGTCAGATGGCAGACTATCTTGGCAGGGCAATGTCCCATATTGCGGCAGTTGTAAATCCTCAGGCATTTATTATCGGAGGCGGTGTAAGCAAGGCAGGACAGTACCTGATTGACGCAGTGAAAAGTACATACCAAAAGACATGTTTCTCGGCCTGCAGTGAAGCGAAAGTGCATTTGGCAGAATTGGGAAATGATGCAGGAATGTATGGTGCCGCGGCGTTGGTTGTAGGAGAATAACGCTGAAAGTCCGGGCAGAATGCGTGGGAAGGATTTATTGGGGCAGAAAAATGATATGGAATGACAGGGAAAGAGAGAGTTAGGAATTGTGTTTGAGAAATTAAAGAGTATTGTCGGCGAAGATTATATAAAGAAAAATGAGTCCATGGCAAAACATTGTACGTTCCGGTGTGGCGGAGAGGCTGAAATCTATGTGGTACCGGGGTCTGTGGAAGAAGTGGTGCAGGTAATCAAAACCTGCAGGGAACAAGGTTATCCCTATATGGTTCTGGGAAACGGCAGCAATGTTTTGGTAAGAGATGAGGGCTATCACGGAGCGGTCATTGAGATAAATAACAGAATCAGCACCATTGATGTAGTGGGCGAAGAAATCATTGCAGACGCCGGAGCAAAACTTTCAGCGGTGGCGATGGCCGCCTATGAAAATGATTTGGCGGGATTTGAGTTTGCCCATGGCATTCCCGGAAACGTGGGCGGCGCCGTGGTGATGAATGCAGGCGCTTATGGCGGCGAGATGAAGGATGTTCTCAAATGGGTGAAGGTACTGAATCATGAGGGTGCAATTCAGACGCTTCAGGCAGATGAGTTAGAACTGGGATACCGCACCAGCGTAATTGCAAAGAAATCCATGGTGGTTCTTCAGATGTGTATTGAGTTACAGATAGGAAGCGCCGGGGAAATCGGAGAAATCATGCAGATTTTTATGCAGAGAAGAAAGATGAAACAGCCTTTGGAATACCCAAGTGCAGGAAGTACGTTTAAACGTCCTACAGGTTATTATGCGGGAAAACTGATTGAGGATGCGGGACTGCGTGGATATCGTGTGGGCGGTGCCATGGTTTCTGAAAAACACTGCGGTTTTGTGATTAACTATGATAATGCCACTGCCACAGAAGTCTTACAGTTGATTGAGGATGTAAAGATAAGGGTGAAAGAACACTCCGGTGTGGAACTGGAGCCGGAAGTAAGGATTATATAGGAGTATATTATGCGTTTTGTGATTGTCACAGGAATGTCAGGAGCAGGAAAGATTACGGCATTGAAAATATTTGAAGATAACGGATACTACTGTGTGGATAATCTTCCCATTCCTTTGATTGAAAGTTTTGCAGACCTGTTGTTTGCCCAGACCAGTGAGAAAAATAAAGTTGCCATTGGCGTGGATATCCGCAGTGGCGAAAATCTGGATAAAATAGACGACGTTCTTTCCCGGATGAAAGCAAAGGAACAAAATTTTGAAATATTATTTTTAGACAGCAATAACAACACGCTGATTAAGCGGTTTAAGGAAACCAGACGAAGTCATCCCATGGGAGATGCGGACAGTGTGGAGAATGAAATTGAGGCGGAGCGGAAAAAGTTATCTTATTTACGCCGCCATGCAGATTACATTATTGATACCAGCAATCTCCTTGTCCGGGATTTAAGGGCAGAAATAGAAAAAATTTTTGTGATGAATCGGGATTACCGGAATCTTTTTGTGACGATTATGTCTTTTGGTTTTAAATACGGAGTGCCGGCGGACTGTGATTTGGTGTTTGATGTCAGGTTTCTGCCTAATCCCTATTATGTGCCGGAATTAAAGCATAAAACGGGAGAGCAGCAGGAAGTTCAGGATTTTGTATTGAAATCGCCGGTTTCCACGGAATTTTTATCCAAATTAATTGATATGATCAGGTTTCTTATTCCCAATTACATAGATGAAGGAAAAAGTCAACTGGTGATTGGAATCGGATGTACAGGAGGTCATCACAGATCCGTGACGGTGGCAAAGGAACTGCACCGGCAGCTGGACAAGGCGGATGCGAATTACGGCATTCGAATTACCCACAGGGATATATTAAGATAGGGATATTGACCATAAATATATTGTAGTAGAAAGAAGAATTTATGAGTTTTTCAGGGAAAGTAAAAAAAGAACTGGCGGAACATATAAGCAATGCGAGCCACTGCAGAATTGCAGAGCTTGCGGCGCTTATTTCTATGTGCGGCAGTGTAATGATAGATAAGGATAATCAGTATTCAATCCGTGTCCGGACAGAGACGGAACCTACGGCCATGAAAGTAAAGAAGCTGTTGTGGAAAACATTTCATACGGACGCAGAAATTACCATAAGAAAGAATGCATATTCCCGTATCGGAAAGACATATACTTTAACCGTGAGGGACAATCAGAAAGCCATAAAAATTTTGCAGGCCACAAAATTAATGAATGATGCCGGAGAAATCGAGGAGAATTTTTCTATTACCAACAACATTGTAATCATGAAAGACTGCTGTAAGAGAGCCTTTATCAGAGGGGCGTTTATGGCGGCAGGTTCTGTCAGCGACCCGAATAAATCTTACCACCTGGAAATTAAGTGTAACAGCAGAAAAAAAGCGGAACAACTGATAAAATTGTTGAAAAATTATGATATTGATGGAAAAATGGTTGCAAGAAAAGGTGGTTATGTGGTATATATCAAGGAAGGCGAAGGCATAGTAGATGTTTTAAATGTCATGGAAGCCCATGTATCCCTGATGGAAATGGAAAATATCCGTATTCTGAAAGGGATGAGTAATTATTACAACAGACAAGTCAACTGCGAAACAGCCAACATAAAAAAGACTGTAGCCACTTCGGTGAGGCAGATAGAGGATATTAATTATATTATAAAAAAGAAAGGTATCAGTTATCTTCCGGAAAAGCTACAGGATATAGCGCTGGTTCGCATCGATAATCCGGATGCATCATTGCAGGAGTTAGGTGAGATGTTAAATCCACCCCTTGGAAAATCAGGTGTAAACCACAGGCTTAGAAAGATTTGTCAGATTGCAGATGATTTAAAGGGATAACCTTAAGGAGGAGAAAAGGAAATGACAACAAGAGACGTAACAATCCAATTAAAAAAAGGCGTTGAAGTTAGTCCGGTAGCAAAATGTGTACAGGTTGCGAGCCAGTTTAAAAGTAAAATTTATGTGGAACGCGAGACAAAAAAAGTAAATGCAAAGAGTATTATGGGAATGATGGCGCTGGGAATTGTTCCGGGGCAGACAGTGAAGATTTCTGCGGAGGGAGAAGATGAGGCGCAGGCTTTGGACAGCATAGAAAAATATTTAGGAAATCAGTAATTGGTTTCATTTATAGAAGGTAAGGCTAATGGTCTTACCTTCTATATTTTTGTGGCAAAAGCACTTTTTGCAATCATTGGAAAAATATAGTAAAATAGAATTATTCTACGAGTGCGGAGCTGGATTGTTACAGGATATTCTGTAACTTCAGAAAAAAATTAGAAAAGAGGGACAGGTGAATGAGTAAACCGAAAGAAATGATGATGGTTGTGTTATGTATGTTGTCTGAATTAGGACTGTTTTATCAGTTCTACAGACCAATTTATTTCTTGGAAACCGATATTATCGAAAAGGGAATGGTTTCATGGACCATACCAAGGGTTATTATACTGATAGCCATGGCTGCCATGTTTTTATTTACCATATCTTTTATAAAAGGAAATGCAAATGGGTTACTTGCCCTGTCCTATGCAATATTTCTTTTATATTTTGTATTGGTTCTCTTAATCATATTTTCTCAAAAGAAGCAGTTTCATCAAACTTTATCCAATGAATATTTAGACACAAATTTAATTGTGTATCTGGTTACTGCCATTGTGGCAATCGTTACACTGATATTGCTTATTTTAAGAGAATTGGGAGGCATCAGGGTTATACCGAATATGTCTTCTCTGCTATTATTAGTCATACTGGGACAGTTTGTGACACATGGTCTGGTTATGGGAGAAGGAAATATATTTATTTCAAAAAATTCCCTGTTTTGCGGTATATGCAGTGTGATACCTTATTGTACAATTTATATTTTTGAAAAACGTATTTTAGAGCCTGTATTAACAGGTCAGAGACAGTAAAAAAGAGATGCCTCTTATGGCAAACTAAAAAATGCGTACCTGACTAAAAAAATAACGAAAAATAGTTTTATGAAAAAATGTACTTTTTATAAAAAATCACTTCTTTTTTTAAAAAAAAATATTATGTATAACAAATAAAGTAACAGGTGAAACACCAAGTGTGGAACGGAAAAATTTTTAAAAATAGGAGGATTTTATGAAAAGAAAATTTTTCAGGCAGATGTTAGCTTCAATACTGGCAGTTGCTCTTTTGGTAACCGGGATGAGTGTGATGAAAACACAGGAAACAAAGGCAGCCACAACATTGGGCAGTGCGGCAGATTACACGGTAACAGCAGAAGAGGTTTCAGCAAGTTTGACAAAGTTGACGTTCACTGCCGCAAATTATGCGTCATATGTCATTGTTCATTATAAAGTCAATGACGGTGACCAGCAGAATATAGGTATGAACGGCAGTGACAAATTGTTTGAGATTAATATTGACGGACTTAATAAGGGCGACAGAATCACATGCTCTTTTACATATAATAAAGGCGGACTTCAATATGATTCCGCAGAGATGACTTATGTAACCGGACAGCAGACCGGTACGAACACAAGTATTCCGGCACCTTTCGGTCTGGTAGTAAACAGTCCGAGAAACAATGCAGTCAGCGTTGTATGGGGACGGGGAGATATTGATTTATACAATGTTTATGTTGATAATACCGTTGTAGCCCACGGCGTAGGCTGCGGATATTACGAATTTGATAATGTCGCTTCAGGAAACCATACGGTAAGCGTTACAACTGTTTCAGGTTCAAGCGAATCGGCAAAAACATCACTGGATGTAACCGTGTCCGGTCAGTCGGAGGTACAGGCAACTACAAAGCCGGAGACCGGTGTTGTGTACATTTATCAGGATATTAATTATGGCGGAAGAGTAGCAGCATTCAATGAAGGAAGATATAACCTTGCAGCTTTGGAAGCAAAAGGATTCCGAAACGACGACCTTTCTTCACTGAAAGTACAGAGCGGTTATGAGGCAGTGCTTTATGCTGATGACAATTTCCAGGGGGAATCAAGAACCATTACAGAAGATACTTCATGGATCGGATTAGACTTTAATGATGTAATGTCATCCATGATTGTGCAGAAAAAAACAGAACCTGCCACAACTCAGCCGACTACGCAGACAACCACGCAGGCTTCTGATGTTGACAAAAATCTTGCAAAGCCGTTTGGCATGGTAGTAAGCAATCCGTCAGCCGGAACCATCGGTGTTGTTTGGGGCAGAGGAGACATTGATTCATACAATGTATATATTGACGGAACAAAAGTAGCGTCAAAAGTAGGATGTGCATACTATACATATTCAGGATATGGAGCAGGAAACCATACGGTGGGAATTGCTACCGTTTCAGGTAATAAAGAGTCGGAACAGACAACCATGACAGTCAATGTGGCAACAGGCGGACAGCAGCAGACAACACAGGCTGCAACACAGCCGACCACACAACAGACAACGGTCAATACAGATATCGGAACAGAGATACCACAGCTTAGAACAGATATTCCTGTCAGAAGCGACAGAATGTTCTTACAGTTGAATAACAAGACTAACGGCAAGTATAAAGACAGTGAAATTTACTGGACGGTTATCGGAAGGGATAAAGACCATCAGATCTGCTATCTGGATGCACAGGGAAATTTAATTAAGGCAAGCACGGCGTTAAATACAGTGGAAAAGAATGGCAGAAAATGCGCGGATATAGCCCACTCCTTAGCGGAAGCAAGTTATGTATATCTGCCGGACATTGAATCCGGAAGAATGTACTTGAGTTATGGAGAACCGGTTTACATAACATTCAACATTGACGGAGACGGAAATGTAGGATATGCCGGACCGGATTTGAATAATCCGACAGACCCGAACAGTGACGTATTATTTGAATTTGCAGAGTTCACAGTTACAAATAAAGAATACTGGGGAAATACAACCAGAGTTGACTTCTTCAGCTTCCCGGTTGTAACCAGATTAGTAGGTCAGGGTGGATATGACAACAGACCGGGCGACTATGATGTTTATGATAAAACTGTGGGTGACATTGGAACAAGAGATGAAATCTTTGCAGCATACAAGGCATCTGCACCGTCTATCTGGCAGACGCTGGTAAATGATGACAGAATCATGGCTCCATGTAAGAGTACCTTTAATGAAGGACAGATATATGGCAATTACTTTGATGCATATATTAATGAATTCTGGAACAAATATTCCAATGAGACACTGGTATTCCAGTGTGATGCCGGAACATTCCGGGGAAGAGTAAACGGCGACCACATGACCTTTACAAAGGATGGAGACGGTGGAACATATACGGTTTACAAACCGACTACACAGGATGTATTGGAAGGAAAAGGAAACTTCAACAGAGGAAACTCCACAGAACTGGTTATCGAGGCACAGCTTTGTGCGGCATTTAACAGAGGTGTGGCTACCGACCCTGCAAATTACCAGAATCCAAGTGCATATTATAAGAACAGCACTTATAATTATTACTCAGCATTCTTACATCAGCATTCAGTAAACAATTTAGCTTACGGATTCTGTTATGATGATGTAAATGACCAGAGTACACTTCTTCACTATACAAATCCTACAGCACTTGTGTTGGATTTGAAGTGGTAAGCAAATAAAAGATAAAGTAATTTTCTAAGTTTTTCTCTATATATTTTAATGGGAATGCCCCAAAAGTTAAGAACTTTTGCGGGCATTCTTTTTCTTACAAATCCACATTTTACAAAGAGAGTCTGCTTGCGAACTCTTTGTTCTATGTTATACTATATAAATATGATGAAGTTATCAGGAGGCAGATTATGGCTTTTACCCATTTACATGTCCATACAGAATATAGTCTGCTGGACGGTTCCAGTAAAATTAAAGAAATAACCAAAAGAGCGAAGGAGTTAGGCATGGACAGCCTTGCCATCACAGACCATGGCGTTATGTACGGCGTCATTGATTTTTATCGTGCGGCACTGGCAAACGACATCAAACCCATTATCGGTTGTGAAGTGTATGTGGCTCCCGGCTCCCGTTTTGATAAAGAGGCAAATGCAGGGGATGACAGATATTACCACCTGATTCTGCTGGCAGAAAATAATACCGGCTATCAGAATCTGTGCCGGATTGTATCCAAAGGATTTGTGGAAGGGTTTTATTATAAGCCTAGAGTAGATTATGAAGTTCTTAAAGAATTTTCTGAAGGGATTATATGTCTAAGTGCCTGTCTGGCAGGAGAGGTGCAGAGATTTCTGGCAAGAGGCGAATATGAGGAGGCAAAGGCTGCGGCACTCCGTCATTTGGAGATTTTTGGAAGAGAAAATTATTTTCTGGAATTGCAGGACCATGGTATACCGGAGCAAAAGACGGTCAATCAGTCGTTGATGCGGTTAAGTCAGGAACTGAACATTGACTTGGTATGTACCAATGACGTGCATTATACTTATGAGGATGATGTGGAAGCTCATGACATACTGCTCTGTATTCAGACAGGAAAAAAGAAGTCTGATGAGGACAGAATGCGTTATGAGGGCGGACAGTTTTATTTGAAATCAGAGGAGGAGATGGCCGAGTTATTTCGGTATGTGCCTCAGGCGTTGGAAAATACCCACAAGATTGCAGAGCGCTGTAATGTGACCTTTGAGTTTGGTGTGACCAAACTTCCAAATTATGAAGTTCCCAAAGGTTATACGCCATGGAGTTATTTAAAAGAGCTGTGTGAGGAAGGTTTACATAAAAGATACCCGGTTTTTCGTGGTGAGGAGGATGCACATTGTAAACTCAGCAAAGAGGAACTGGAAGAACGGCTGGATTATGAGCTGAACACCATTAAAGACATGGGATATATTGAATATTTTCTCATTGTGTGGGATTTTATTCATTACGCCAAATCCAACGGTATTGCCGTGGGACCGGGACGAGGTTCGGCGGCGGGCAGTATTGTCTCTTATTGTCTGGAGATTACGGATATTGAACCGATGCGGTACAATCTTCTTTTTGAGCGGTTTTTAAATCCGGAGCGTGTATCCATGCCGGATATTGACGTGGATTTCTGTATTGAAAGACGGCAGGAAGTGATTGACTATGTGGGAAGAAAATATGGAAAAGACCATGTGGCGCAGATTGTCACCTTCGGTACATTAAAGGCGAAGGGTGTCATAAGAGACGTGGGACGTGTGCTGGATATGCCATACGCACAGTGTGACAGTATTGCAAAAATGATTCCCAATGACCTTCATATGACATTGGAACTGGCATTAAAACAGAATAAAGAACTGAAGGCGCTTTACGATTCGGATTCCGAGGTGAAATATCTGATTGATATGTCCATGAGACTGGAGGGACTGCCACGTCACGCTTCCATGCATGCGGCAGGCGTCGTTATCTGCGGAAAACCGGTAGATGAGTATGTGCCTTTGTCCAGAGCGGCAGACGGTTCCATTACCACCCAGTACATTATGACCACGCTGGAAGAACTGGGACTGCTGAAGATGGACTTTCTGGGACTTCGAAATCTGACTGTCATTCAGAACACACAGCGATACATTAAGAAAAACAGAGGAATTGATTTAGATTTAAACAAAATTGATTATGACGATAAAAAGGTGCTGGAATATATCGGAACAGGAAATACAGAGGGTATTTTTCAGTTGGAAAGCGGTGGCATGAAAAACTTTATGAAGGAGTTGAAACCACAGAGTCTGGAAGATATTATTGCCGGTATTTCCCTGTACCGCCCGGGACCGATGGATTTTATTCCCAAATATATTGAAGGAAAAAACAATCTGGACAGCGTAACTTATGACTGCCCGCAGTTAGAGCCGATTTTGGAACCAACCTACGGCTGTATTGTGTATCAGGAGCAGGTTATGCAGATTGTCCGGGATCTGGCCGGATACACCCTTGGCGGAAGTGATATCCTGCGCCGTGCAATGTCAAAGAAAAAGGGAGATGTGATGGCAAAGGAACGCCGGAAGTTTGTCTACGGCGATGAAAAAGAGGGAGTTAAGGGCTGTATCAACAATGGTATCAGCGAGGAAACGGCAAATCATATTTATGACGAAATGACCGACTTTGCAAAGTATGCATTTAACAAATCCCACGCGGCGGCTTATGCGGTTGTGGCGTACCAGACGGCCTACCTGAAATATTATTACACGGCAGAGTTTATGGCGGCCATGCTGACTTCCGTGATGGATATGACGGGCAAAATTGCAGAGTATGTTTATTCCTGTCGTTCCATGGGCATTCAGATACTGCCACCGGACATTAACGAAGGGGAGAGCGGTTTTTCGGCGGGAGAAAACAGCATCCGTTATGGTCTGACGGCGATTAAAAATGTGGGAAAAGCCGTCATCGACAATATTGTGGCAGAAAGAGAAAAACATGGAAAATACAAAGATCTGGAAGATTTTATCACAAGAACGGCAGGTTTTGGAGTCAATAAGAGAGCCATAGAGAATTTCATCAAAGCCGGAGCCTTTGATTCTTTAGGAGCCACAAGAAAGCAGATGATGATGGTCTATGTTCAGATTATGGACGGTGTCAGTCAGGAAAAGAAAGACGCCATGGCAGGTCAGGTTACGTTGTTTGATTTTGCGGATGAGGAGGCAAAAGAAACCTATAAGGTACAGATGCCAGATGTGGGAGAGTATGATATTGATCAGAAACTGGAATTTGAAAAAGAAGTTATCGGAATTTATGCCAGCGGACATCCTCTGCAGGATCAGGAAGGAAAATGGCGCAGGGTCATAACCAATATGACCTTGGATTTTGCACAGCCGGAAGAAGGAGAAGAACCGAAGGTAGAGGATAAATCCAGAGTGACCGTGGGAGGAATCGTGAGCGCCGTAACAAGAAAGTTTACAAAGAATGGTGCCCAGATGGCATTTATCACATTGGAAGATCTGGTGGGAACCATTGAAGTGATTGTTTTCCCAAGGCAGTATGACAGCAGCCGACATCTGATTGTGGAAGGGAAGAAACTGTTTATTGATGGGGAAGCAAACATTGAAGAAAATGCAGCAGGAAAGGTAATTGCCAATAAAATCCGGGAGTTTAGCGACGTTCCTTCGGAGTTGTGGATTGCCTTTCAGGATAAAGAAGATTATCTGAAAAACAATCAGGAACTGTTGGAACGGCTCTCGGCTAACAAAGGCAACGACAAAGTCATGATTGTGCTGGCAAAAGAGCGTCAGAGAAAAATGATGCCGGCACAGTATGCGGTAAACATTACAAAGGAGTTTTTGCAGCAGTTAAAAGACAGGTACGGCGAAGAATTTGTCAAGGTGAGGGATTAATATGATGATTACGTCAACATCCAACGAACAGATAAAAAACATCATACAGTTAAAGGAAAAATCCAAGGTTCGAAAACAGAAAAAACAGTATGTGGTAGAAGGTCTTAAAATGTTTTCAGAAGTTCCTAAAGAAGATTTGAGGGGCGTGTATGTGTCAGAACATTTTTTGAAAGAAAATGAAGGAAAACTGCAGGGAGTAAATTTTCAGACGGTCAGTGACAGTGTTTTTAAAAAGATTTCCGATACGGTAACGCCTCAGGGCGTGCTTGCCGTTGTGGCACAAAAGGAAAATACTTTGGATGAGATATTAAACAACCGTAGAAAGAATAAAAGTTGTATTGTGGTTTTGGACAGACTGCAGGACCCGGGAAATCTGGGGACGATTCTTCGGACGGCAGAGGGAGCCGGCGTATCAGGAATTGTGATGAGCAGTGACTGTGCAGATATTTACAATCCCAAAGTGATTCGTTCTACCATGGGTTCCATCTTCCGGGTTCCTTTTGCGGTGGTGGATGATCTGCCTGCTGCAGTGGAAAGAATCAGAGAAAAAGGCATTACCACATATGCAGCCCACCTGCAGGGAGAGGATTATAATAAAGGCGTATTTGAAAAGGATATTGCCCTGCTGATTGGTAATGAAGCGGCCGGATTAAGTAAAGAAGTTTCAGAGAAGGCAGATCAATGGATAAAGATACCAATGGAGGGAAAAGTAGAATCCTTAAATGCGGCGGTGGCCGCGGCAATACTGATGTATGAGGCAAGATAAAAAATTGAGAGCAGACGCATCTGATAAAGAGAAAAAAACATTTCTTACAAACACAGGTCTGTAAGAAATGTTTTTTTATATCTGAGCCAGTTTTTCTATGGCATTGTCGGCAATAATTTCCTCGAAATGTTCCATGTAGAATAATTCTTTCACGTAGGTCGGGGTCTCGCGGCGCCCGTTTTCCGTAAGAATGCTGCAGATTCTGTTTAAAGCTTTTTCCTCGGAAGATTCCATGCATAAGGACAGATAGTACCTGTTGTCAAACGGTGACTTATAAATGGAACTGTCGCCCTTGTATGAAGAGGCAATCATTCCGGCAACGGAAATGATTTCGCTCAGCGTGTCAAAAGAATAGATACTGTATAATAGTGAATCGTCATCGCTGGAACCCTGGGCAGATGATGAATTTTCGCGCTGGATTTGTTCGTCAATCTGTTCAATATCGTCCAAATCAATTTCAATCTCATCTAAGTGCGAAAGAATACTGTCTTTAAATTTATCTTTAAATTCCTTTGAGAAAAACTTTGAAAGATGTTTCTCCGTCTCCTCCGGGTTATCTACCTTGGTTATGACTAAAATAATGCTCTCAGGTGAAACCGGTATGGCTTCTACCATCAATGGGATGTCGTTGACTTCAAAACCGAAATCATCATTAGCCTGCTGCATCATATCCTGAAAAAGCTCTCTGGTTTTTCCGGTGCCATAGGCTAACTCGCTGATTTTAATATTTCTGTCAGCAAGATCCTCCTTTGTTAAAGTGCAGCGAATCTGATTTTCATTTATTTTTTCAATTTTCATAAAAATCACCTCACATCATATTCCTTCTAATAGTATATCCAATAAAATCAGAAGTGTAAAGTTTTTCAGCTAGTAATATATTACAGTATAATATATATACGAAAAAAATGTACAAATTATTACAAAATTTTTAAAAATAAAAATGTTACATAAAAAGTTATTGAAATATAAAAACAATATGATATAATATGTGCAACTATAAACATAACGGGGAGCGTATATCACGTAAGAAGGGTCCGGCATGGTTTCAAAATATTTTTAAAAGCAGAGTTTCCCCTGAAATGAGTGGCCGGAATCCATATGGATATGCAGGCATGGGAGTGATAAGGTGGTAAAATATTCCCGTGCCTGTCATATCTTGGCACACTTTATCTTATGTGTTATGATAATAATTGGTGCGAAACAAAAGGAGGAAGCTCTTATGAAGAGAAATTGGAAAGTGACGTTTTTTATATTTACTTTGGTTGTTACCATGGGATTGATCAGCGGATGCGATTTATTCATAAAAACCAACGACGGGCATGCCGATTTGAAATGGTATATGGGACTGACTTATGAAGATGAGGAACAGAACGATATTGCATATGAGACATCTGTGGGCAGTCAGGTGGCGGCAGTGGCGCTGGAAGACAGATACAGTGAAGATTACGGAATTATGAAGGATGTTGACCCCTATGTCAATATTAATACCATAAAAGAAAATATAGATAAAAGATTTTATTGGGATAAAAAAGAAAATAAAGTCCTGTTTACCAATGCAACGACCGTGTATACGGCTCTTGCGGGAGAGACAGTGATTCATGGAACCACGGATGAAGAAGTGGGATATGTTGTTTTCTTAGTTGAAAATGAAAAGTGTTATGTAAACTTAAAGTTTGTAGAAAAGTTTGTAGATTTTGAGTACAGTGTTACAAAGGCCGAAGATGAGGCGCCGGCGATTATCAATCTGAGATATACCGGTGGTGAGAAAACGGTGTTTAAGACAGACAGTGATATTGAGATGCGCACAAAAGGGGATTACCAGAATCTGATTGTGAAAGAAATACCGGAAGACACGGAAGTTACCCTGATAGAGAAAGGCGAAAACTGGAATAAAGTAAAGACAGACAGTGGCTACATCGGATATATTCCGGTAAAAGAACTGACAGATGAACAAACCAAAAAGACTGCATACGAAAACGATGACGATACGTATACCCATACGACGCTGGACAAGAAAGTGAGTCTGGCATGGAATCAGGTCTACAATCAGACTGCCAACGGCAATTTGGATGCACTGATAAAAAATGCAAAAGGAGTCAATGTGGTTTCGCCTACATGGTTCTCTCTCGCAGATAAAAACGGTAATTTATCCACATTGGCAGATTTGGAGTACGTGGAAAAAGCCCACAAGAAAAACTTACAGGTTTGGGCGCTGTTTAATGATTTTACGGATAAAAAACTGACGAAGACGGTTCTCACAAAGACAGAACTACGCCAGAAACTGGTAAGAAATATTATGTTCTATGTGGACGGTTATGATTTGGACGGTGTAAATATTGATTTTGAATATATTTCAGAAGACATTATTGATGATTATTTACAGTTTCTGCGGGAACTTTCCATTGAGTGTCGGAAGACAAAGACGATTCTTTCCATTGATAACTATGCGCCGTCTGAGTGGAGCACGTATTTTGACCGGGAGCAGCAGTTGAAACTGGCAGACTATCTTATCATTATGAATTATGATGAGCATACTTCCGCCAGTCAGGAGGCAGGGTCTGTTTCCTCAATGACATATGCGGAAAAATCTATTAAGGAAACCATAGAGCAGGCGAAGGATGCCTCCAGAATTATTAACGGCATGCCTTTTTATACCAGAGTTTGGAAGGAAACGCCACAGGAAGACGGCGACGGCAGCGGCACATTAATAGAGGATGCGGCAAACGGAAATTATTATCTTTCCAGTGAAGCGGTAGGTATGAATACTGCTGAAGAGGCATACAAGAAAGCCGGTGTAAAACCGGCATTTGATGAGACCACGGGACAGAACTTTGTCACCTATTCCAAAGGAAAATCCACATACTCTATCTGGCTGGAAGACGAGACTTCCGTAAAAGCCAGACTGGAACTCATGAACCAATATGAACTGGGGGGAGCTGCCTATTGGGCGCTGGGACAGGAAAAAGACAGCATTTGGAATGTGATTTCAGAGTATTTTAAATAAGGAATGTTTATGAAAGAAAAATATATGCGGCAGGCGATTGCCCAGGCAAAAAAAGCATGGGATATGGGTGAGGTTCCCATAGGCTGTGTGATTGTATATCAGGACAAAGTCATCGGGCGCGGCTATAACAGAAGGATGGCAGATAAGAACACGCTATCCCATGCAGAATTAAATGCCATTAAAAAGGCAAGCAGAAAGCTGGATGACTGGAGACTGGACGACTGTGAGATGTATGTTACCACAGAGCCCTGTCAGATGTGTGCAGGAGCCATTGTTCAGGCAAGAATCAAAAAAGTTTATATCGGATGCATGAATCCGAAGGCAGGATGTGCCGGCTCCATTATGAATTTACTGCAGGTGGAACAATTCAATCATCAGGTAGAAATTGAAACCGGCATTCTTGAGGAAGAATGTGGAAACCTGTTGAAAGATTTTTTTAAAAAATTGAGGAATCACAGTTGACAAAGGAATACCGGTAAGGTATGCTAATTTTCGTCTGATTGAATAAGTTATAACACTTCCGTGCAGCCGGGGAAGCAGCGGAGCCCTGTACCTGCAATCCGCTACAGCAGGGGTGATGATTTGCCTCGGGTTTATTTTGTAGGGCTGCCCTTTATAAGTGGTGTTGACGTTTGGGTCTCATGCAACAGAATCCTGTGAATCGTGTCAGGTCAGGAATGAAGCAGCACTAAGCAGACCGTTTTGTGTGACATGAGGAAGCCTAAGCCGAGCTAACTGTAGAGGTAACGCTTATGAAATATTCACAAAGCAAATCGCACGGAGATATAAATAATAGAGCAATGCAGGTAAGCAGTTTCGCGTTTTTGCGAAGCTGCTTTTTAAAATGCAGGTTTCACATTTGCTCAAAGAGCAGCCCTTTAGTTATTGAGACAAAACTTGAAACACTTGCACAAGAAATCCAAAACTGCACCTTGTATGAGATGTGGATTTATTATATAATAAATCCAAAGGTTTTAAAGGGCTGACTATGCCCAAAATCTATGTGAGATGTACATCAGGAAAGGAGCAGACATGTCTTATACAGCACTGTACAGAAAGTTCCGACCGTCTACTTTTGAGGAAGTAAAAGGTCAGGACCATATTGTACAAACATTGACGAATCAGATTAGCGCAAACAGAATAGGACATGCCTACCTTTTTTGCGGAACAAGAGGAACAGGTAAAACCAGTGTGGCAAAAATTTTTGCCAAGGCAGTAAACTGTGAACATCCGGTCAATGGAAGTCCATGTAACCAGTGTGATGTATGCCGGGGCATCAACTCAGGAAGTTCTATGAACGTGATTGAAATTGATGCAGCCTCCAATAACGGTGTGGACAATATCAGACAAATCAGAGATGAAATCCAGTACACACCATCCAGCGGAAAATACACGGTATACATTATAGATGAGGTGCATATGCTGTCCATTGGCGCTTTTAATGCCCTTTTGAAGACGCTGGAAGAACCGCCTTCTTATGTACTGTTTATTCTTGCCACAACGGAGCCTCATAAGATACCGATTACCATTCTGTCCAGATGTCAGCGGTATGATTTCAAAAGAATACCCATTGATACCATTGCAGACAGACTGATGGAACTGATGGAAAAGGAAAGTATCAACGTGGAAGAGAAAGCCATCCGGTATGTGGCAAAAGCGGCGGACGGTTCCATGCGTGACGCGTTAAGTCTGTTAGACCAGTGTATTGCATTTTATCTGGGACAAAAACTGACCTATGAGAATGTTCTGGAAGTGTTGGGAGCGGTAGACAATGAAATTTTCAGCCGTCTGACAAGAAGCGTGATTGAAGGTGATGTGGTCAGTTGCCTGAATCTGTTGGATGAGATGGTCATGCAGGGAAGAGAACTGGGACAGTTTGTCAATGACTATATCTGGTATTTGAGAAACCTGATGCTGATAAAGACTTCGGACGGCGCGGCGGATATGATTGATGCTTCGGCTGAGAGAATACAGGCATTGAAGGAAGAGGCACAAATGACGGATACAGATGTGATTATGAGATATATCCGTATTTTTTCTGAATTGTCCGGGCAGATAAAATATTCATCCCAGAAACGTGTTCTCATTGAGATTGCCCTGATGAAACTTACAAAGCCTGCCATGGAAAATGACATCAGTTCCCTGAGCAACAGAATGGCCATTGTAGAGAAAAAAATAGAGAGTGGTCAGATTGCTGCCGCACCTGTAAATATCCCGGAGAACAGACAGGAAGAACCGAAACCGAAAAAAGTCTGGGAAAAACCGGTTCCCTCCGATATACAGGAAGTTGTAAACAACTGGGGAAAAATCAGAAGGCACATTTCCAATCCCTACAAATCTTATCTGGAAAACTGCAGATTCAGTGTGAAAGGAGAGGATACCCTGTTGATTGTCTTTCCGCCGGGGACAATCGGATATGAGGGATGTAACAAGCCGGAAGTGATAGAAATGCTTACAAACATTATCAGTGAGCAGATAGAAAAGCAGGTCAAGGTTGAAATGACCATTCTGGAAAATAATCAGAGTTTTCATGATTATTTTATGGAAGTAGTTTCTAAAATAAATATGGAAGTAGAAGAGGAGGATTTTTAAAATGGCAAAAAGAGGAGGATTTCCGGGAGGAATGCCGGGCGGTATGCCGGGAAACATGAACAATATAATGAAACAGGCACAGAAAATGCAAAAGCAGATGGAGGAAGCACAGGCAGAGCTGGAAGAATCCTCATACACGGCGACAGCCGGTGGCGGTGCCGTGGAAGTGGTAATTTCCGGAAAGAAGGAGATTACAAGTATTAAGTTTGACCCTGAGGTAGTAGACCCTGATGATATAGAAATGTTAGAAGACCTGACAATGGCGGCAGTGAATGAAGCAATCAGAAAGATGGAAGATATTTCAGCAGAAAAGATGTCTAAAATTACCGGAGGACTAGGTGGTTTATTCTAATGGATTACTATAGTGGTTATATTTCAAAGTTAATTGAAGAATTGTCAGGACTTCCGGGAATCGGTGCAAAAACGGCCGGCAGACTTGCCTTTCATATACTGGACATGCCAAGCGAGCAGGTGCAGGATCTGGCAAATGCCATGGTGAACGCCAAAAATAATGTGAAATATTGCAATGTGTGCTGTACATTGACCGATCAGGAAACCTGCCCGATTTGCAGCAGCAGCCAGAGAGATCATAAAACAATTATGGTAGTGGAAACTACCAAAGATATGGCGGCATATGAGAAGGTGGGAGAGTACAAAGGCGTATACCATGTACTTCACGGTGCCATCAATCCCATGGCGGGTATCGGACAGAATGACATTAAACTGAAAGAGTTGTTCAGTCGGCTGAAAGAGGATGTGGACGAAGTGATTATCGCAACCAATTCCAGCGTGGAAGGGGAGGCAACAGCCATGTATATCAGCAAGGTGGTAAAGCCTTTAGGAATAAAAGTTACCAGAATCGCCAGCGGCGTACCTGTTGGAGGAGATTTGGAATGTATTGATAATGTTACACTGCTTCGGGCATTAGAAGGACGTGTGACGGTGTAAAAAACGGCAGAATAGGATTTAAGAGGTATTCAAATGGATAAAAATGAACAGTTTTTAAAAATGGACGAATTGAGAAATGCAATGCGCAATCGGGAGTTTGACAAGGCCACAGAGATTGCAGATTCACTGGATCTTAGAAAGATAAAAGATAACAATTTTCTGAGCATTGCCGCAGATGCGTATGAGCGTACCCGCAATTATGAAGACGCAAAGAAAACGTTGGAAATTGCATATGAGAACACCAATGCAGGCAGACTGATTGCCTACAAATTATGTCTGATTTCAATTAAGACAAAAGATATGGAAGGGGCAAAAAATTATTATGATGATTTTGTGGAAATGGCTCCTCGCGACACAGCCAGATATATTTTAAAATACAGAATGGCAAGAGCAAACGGTGAACCAATTGAAGATTTAATTGCAATTCTGGAAGAATATGTAAATTTGGACATGGAAGAAAAATGGGCATATGAACTGGCAAAGCTTTATCACAAAGCGGGAGAAGCAGAAAAATGTGTGGATATCTGTGATGAAATCAGTCTGTGGTTTGCCGAGGGAAAATATGTCCATAAAGCATTGGAACTGAAACAGAGACATGCGCCTCTGACAGAATCCCAGCAGAAAAAATATGACGAAAGTAAAATGCCGGAAGAAGGCAAACCGGAGCATGCCGAAGTAAAAGAACTGCAGTTAGAAGAGAAGACTGTGGAAAAGAAGAAAAGAAGACCATTTGAAATCAATCCTGATATGGCAGCCGGAAAAACAGCATTAAAGCCGGAGGAACACAGCAGTCCCGATGATGTTGTGGAAATTCATATGAATCAGGAGGATGCCGGCGAAAAAGAGTCCGATGATATAAAGATGAGCGGAGACATGGAAGAAATTGTGCTTCCGAATGAGACCGGCGACGAAAAAGATGATGAAAACGGGGCAATTCATGAAAAAGACAGGGAAGAGACTGCAGAGGCAGAGGAGCCGAAGGAAGAGGAGTCTGCCAGAACAGAAAAGCTGACCGGAATCAAAGATGTCAGCGATATTTTAAGACAACTTCAGGAAAGAGGAATTTTAAAGGCAGAAACGGTCCGACAGGTGGTTGATATTATCGACGAGGCAGAAGAAGAGCCGGATACAGAAGAAACAGCAGAAAGCAGAGAACATGTACAGGATGCCGCAAAAGAGGCAAGGGAAAGCATAGAGCATGTACAGAATACCGTAAAAGAATCAAAGACTGCGGAAGAAAAAGAAACAGGAGATGTGGAAGAACAGAAAGAGGCAGTAAAAACGCCGGTATTTGACGACAGTGATATTATATTGGAAGAAGAACTGGAAACAGATGAACCAGAAGATAGACCAGAGGAGAATGCTCCGATAATGGAGGAACCGGAAGATATGGGAAGTACCCGTATTTTTGATAAGGTTCAGGTTTTGGAAAATGGAGAAATTCTGGAACAGCCGAAGGTAAGTAAAGTGATAAAACCACCGGTACAGAAAGAGGACAGGGAAGAGCAGACAGCACCGCAGGAGACGGACGAGAAAGTACCTGTGTTTGATTTGGATTTTGAGACACCACACAGAGATGAGAGCAATGATATCGGACAAAAAAATATGTATGAAAACATTGCCGCAAACTCGGATTTGGGATATAAGACGGATAAACTTCCGACAAGAGAGGAACTTCAGGCCGCAATTAAAAAAGCGGAGGCAGCTGTAGCCAATAAAGAGGAAAATCAGGAAACAGCAGGGAAGACGGCAATGCCGGATGTGAAAGTAAAGGAAAATCCTACATCAAAGGTAGAAATTCTGGCAGGAGCAGGAATTGTTGAAGAAGGAGAAATCAGACAGACTCCGGCAGCGGAAAAAACAAAAGCAGAGCCGGTTCCGCCTAGAGATGTGATAAAGGCGGAAGAAAAGAAAACGGAAAAGGAAACATCCGGTGTACGGCAGAAGGAGACTGCTGCTACAAAACCGGATATCAAGAACGAGAAACAAAAAGATGTGCAGACAAAAGCGCCGAAGTCCGGCGAACCAAAGAATACCGTGGCAGGCGAAGACATTCTGTCAGAAGCAGAATTGACAGAGTTTAAGAATTATCTGAATGTGGAAGGATTCGAGTCCAATATCCGGGAAGTGCTGCAGGAATTAATCGTAAATTATGTACCGAACGGAAAGTCTGATGAGGGAAATGTTATCATCATGGGTGATGAAAAAACCGGAAAGACAACCCTTGCCATTGAGATGATAAAACTGGTAAACCGTAAGCGGGGACGACGGAACAGAAGACTGGCGAAAGTGGATGCCGGTGCATTAAATCGCAAAGGATTCCGTTATGCCATTACCAAACTGGTAGGCAGCGATCTGATTGTGGAGAATGCAGAGCAGTTAGGAAAGATGACGGTCAGTGAACTGATTGACGTTTCGGGAATGTTTACGGATGATATGCTGATTGTGTTAGAGGGAAGCACGGAAGGCATGGAGCAGTTAATCAAAACATCACCGAGGCTGGAAAGCGTATTTAACCATGTGGTCCGAATCAAAGAGTATGATATCAAAGAATGGGTAGAATATGGAATTAAATATGCGGAGAGAAAAGGTTATGGCGTGGATGAACTGGCAAATCTGGCATTCTATAAAGCCATCGATGATTTCTTCGGATTAAATAAGGGAATCGGACAGGCAGATGTGGAAGGAATTATTGATAAAGCCATCGATAAATCCGGAAGAATCGGAAGAAAAGTAAAAGGAATTTTTGGCTCAAAAACAGATGAAGAGGGCTTAAAAATATTACAGGAATCAGATTTTGATATTTAAGAAGAAAGGAAGACACGATGGAAAATTTAAAGCTTGCAAAAATTGCGAACGAAGTGCGAAAGAACATTGTAACATCATTACACAGCGCAGGTTCCGGACATCCCGGCGGATCTCTTTCAGCAGCGGATATGGTGACATATCTGTATTTTGAGGAGATGAATGTGGATGAAAAGGATAGGAAAAATCCGGACAGAGACCGGTTTATTTTGTCCAAAGGCCATGCGGCTCCGGTACTGTACGGAGTGCTGGCGGAAAAAGGCTATATTCCGAAAGAGGATTTGGTAACGCTTAGAAAAATGGATTCCTATCTGCAGGGACATCCGGACATGAAACATACGCCGGGGGTGGAAATGTCCTCCGGTTCTCTGGGACAGGGAATTTCTACGGCGGTAGGTATGGCTCTGGCAGGAAAATTGGACAACAAAGATTACAGAGTCTATACCATGGTCGGTGACGGTGAGATTGAAGAAGGTCAGGTATGGGAAGCGGCAATGTTTGCAGGCCACAGAAAACTGGATAATCTGGTTGTTATCGTGGACAACAACAATCTGCAGATTGACGGAACGGTGGAGGAAGTATGTTCTCCGTACCCGATTGATAAAAAGTTTCAGGCATTTAATTTTCATGTAATCAACATTGACGGACACAATTTTGATGAAATCAGACAGGCATTGCAAAATGCAAGAGAGACAAAAGGAATGCCAACAGCCATCGTCATGAATACCGTAAAAGGAAAGGGAGTTTCCTTTATGGAAAATCAGGTAAATTGGCATGGAGCTGCACCGAATGACGAGCAGTATGAAATGGCAATGGAAGAATTAGAGAAAGCAGGTGAAGCATTATGTCAGAAGTAAAGAAGATAGCAACAAGAGAGAGTTTTGGTAATGCTTTGGTAGAGTTGGGAAAAGAGCATGACAATGTGGTTGTTCTTGACGCGGACCTTGCAGCAGCAACAAAGACGGGAATTTTTAAAAAAGAATTTCCTGACAGACATATCGACTGTGGTATTGCAGAGGCAAATATGATTGGTATTGCGGCAGGTCTTTCCACATGCGGGAAGGTACCTTTTGCCAGCACCTTTGCCATGTTTGCGGCAGGAAGGGCATTTGAACAGGTAAGAAACAGTGTGGGTTACCCTCTTCTGAACGTTAAAATCGGAGCTACCCACGCAGGAATTTCCGTGGGAGAAGACGGAGCCACCCATCAGTGTAATGAAGATATTGCTTTGATGAGAACCATACCGGGAATGACCATTATCAATCCCTGTGATGATATCGAGGCGAGAGCGGCGGTAAAGGCTGCCTATGAAATGGAAGGTCCTGTTTATATGAGATTTGGCAGATTGGCGGCGCCGGTGATTCATCAGGAAGATTATCAGTTCGAAATCGGAAAAGGCGTAAAGATGAGAGAAGGAAAGGATGTCACCGTTGTAGCCACCGGACTGATGGTAAGCAATACATTGGAGGCAGCAGAAAAACTTGCGGCAGAGGGAATGGATGTGGAAGTCATCAATATACATACCATTAAGCCGCTGGATGAAGAAATCATTATCGAATCTGCAAAGAAAACAGGAAAAGTCATTACAGTGGAAGAACATTCCGTTATCGGTGGACTGGGAAGCGCCGTATGTGATGTATTAAGTGAAAAATATCCTGTACCGGTGACGAAACTGGGCGTGAAAGATACTTTTGGACATTCCGGTCCGGCGTTGGAGTTATTGAAAGAATTCCAATTAGACAGCGAAGGAATTTACCGTCAGATTAAGGAAATTATGAGCTGATGGCAAAATAATCGGTTGAAACCGGTTTAGAACTTTACATTATTTGGCGATTACTTAAAAAGATAAAGATAAAAGTGAATTATATGATACCTTGGATTAATTTTGTAAGTTAAATGATTGGATGGCTTGCAAACAGGTAAAATGGTGCTATACTGTTTTTTGTCAAACGAAATGCAAGGGAGCAGACGTAACAGTCCTGCTCCCTTTTTCTATTGCAGTAAGGTTTGATTCTTAAAAGTTTTCTATTTTAAAGCTTTTAAGATAAATAAAAAGGACATGAAAGAATGGAGGAGAGAATTATGGGAGTAGAAGAAGTAATGGAAGCCGTCAACAGTGTTAGTTTTGGCATCTGGTTTCTGATTGGTGCGATTTTAGTATTCTTTATGCAGTGTGGATTCGCAATGGTTGAGACAGGATTTACAAGAGCAAAGAATGCAGGAAACATCATCATGAAAAATCTCATGGATTTCTGTATTGGTACGGTAATGTTTATCCTGCTTGGATTTGGTCTGATGATGTCAGAGGATTATGTGATGGGAATCATCGGTATGCCAAACATGGATTTATTCACAAGTTTTAGAACGGCGGACTGTTCCAGTTTTGTTTTCAACTTAGTGTTCTGCGCAACAGCAGCAACGATTGTGTCAGGAGCAATGGCTGAAAGAACAAAGTTCAGTGCTTATTGTATTTATTCCGGAGTTATCAGTCTGATTGTATATCCAATTGAAGCAGGCTGGGTTTGGAATTCGGAAGGCTGGCTGGCACAGTTAGGATTTATTGATTTCGCAGGTTCTGCAGCAATCCATATGGTGGGGGGTACCGCCGCTCTGGTAGGTGCAATTATAGTTGGACCGCGTATCGGTAAATATACAAAGCGCTCCAATGGAGAAATTCGTTCCAATGCGATTTCAGGACATTCAATCACATTGGGAGCACTTGGTTGTTTTGTACTTTGGTTTGCATGGTATGGATTCAACGGTGCGGCAGCCGATTCTGTGGAACATTTAGCACAGATTTTATTGACGACAACCGTCGCTCCGGCAGTGGCAACAGTTACCTGTATGATTTTCACTTGGCTTAAGGATGGCAAGCCGGATGTTGGTATGTGTCTGAATGCATCTCTTGCAGGTCTGGTAGGTATCACGGCAGGATGTGCGGATTTGGATGCATTGGGAGCTATTATCGTTGGTATTGTTTCCGGTATTTTAGTGGATGTTGTTGTAGAAGTATTAGATAAGAAATGCCATGTGGATGACCCGGTTGGTGCTGTCGCAGTACATATGGGAAATGGTATCTGGGGTGGTCTTGCAGTTGGTCTATTTGCCACCGGAGACGGACAGAATGGAATTACAGGTCTCTTTTACGGCGGTGGATTTTCACAGTTAGGAATTCAGATCGTTGGTGTGCTGTCGATTGTAGCTTATACGGCAGTTTTAATGACAATCGTATTTTTCGTCATTAAACATACAGTTGGATTGAGATGTTCTGCTGAGGATGAAATTATGGGTCTGGATATTTCAGAGCATGGTCTTGCATCAGCATACGCCGATTTCCTTCCGGCAGCTCCGTCATATGCAGGAGAGAGCGAAGGTTCTGTGGATCTTACGGATGTGAAACCGGCACAGCTCTCTGTCGGAGCAAAATCGGAAGGCAGATATACAAAGATTTCTATTATCTGTCCGGAAGAACGATTTGGTGTACTTCGTGATACGATGAATGCAATTGGTGTTATGGGCATGACCGTCAGTCAGGTTATGGGCTGTGGCGCTGAAAAGGGCAAGACGGGACGATACAGAGGTGTTGATACAACGATGAATCTCTATAAGAAGATTCAGGTAGACATTGTCGTATCTACGGTTGAGCCGGGACTTGTTGTTGCAGCAGCAAGAAAGGCGCTGAATACAGAGCATTATGGAGACGGAAAAATTTTTGTAACAGATGTGGAAGATGTTATGAGAGTGAGAACCGGAGAGATGGGATATGACGCTTTAGCTTACAAAGACAATTAGAGCCATAGAACCTGAAAGCTTTGCTTTACGGATTTTATGGCTGGAGCAAAAGCTTTGTTCTTTTAATATATTAACTTAATCTGATGAAAGGGACTGGTGGTTTTGCCCCGCCAGTCCTTTTCATATGATAGGAAATTTCTTAAACAAGCCGGTCGGTTTTTATCTCCTGTGTTTTCGCCAGGTCAGCGGGTCCGTTCCGCCGGACGGTGTGGTAAGATTTATTCCGCCATCATCAGTGTCCGTTTCATTGACCGAGGAGGCGGCATTATCTGTGATATGCGTATCTTCGTTAATGGAGAGGGTGTCCAGAGAGGTTTTCAGCAATAAGGAGACTTCCTCTTCTGACGTACCCATGGCCTCTGCCAATTCAGAAATTTCAGGAACTCTGCCCAATTTTTTGCTCAATTCTTTTGTGGTATTATCCAACTGATTCAGTTTATCGGCTAAATGCTGGCTGATTCTGCCGGAATTGATTTCATTGTGAATGGTTTTTATTATCACATCTTCTACCCGTTTATCAATGTAGACATTAAAATCACCTTTATAACGTGGATATTCAGATATTGCAACCATCATTTCCATATTGCCTTCCTGAATTAAATCGCCAAAGGACACTCCCTGTCCCCGGTATTTCTGCGCGATGGCAGCCACGGATTCCAGTTTGGAATAAATCAATTTTTCATAATAGGAAATATCGCCTTCCAAAAATGCGGCAAGGTAGGTTTTCTGTTCTTCCAGACTTATGGAAGGATATTTTTTGATATCCTCCAAATACATTTCAATGAAATCCAGTTCCTCTTTGGATTCATTGAACTGATTTTTAGAAAGCTGTGCCGAGATGGAGGCACTGTCGTCACCGCCACCAAAAAAGTTTTCATCTGAGGGCGTGAATCCGGTAACTTCTATTTTATTTACGGTCAGATAGTCATAAATAAACCGGTACTGGCTGTCGTCGTCAATCAGTCCGTCAAAGTGGGATTTTACTTCCCCCATGGTGATTTTATTTCCATTTGCCGTGGCAAAAGAAACCAATTCTGATAATGCTTCGTTGAATGCTGTTTTTTTATCCATATTTTATATCTGGTTTAAGGATAGAAATCCTTTCCCTTCCTTTCTTCATAACTAAATAAATGATACATAAAAGCCTTGCAAAAATCAAGGATAATGGGTAACATTTAAATATGTGTTATTTTGGGGGATGGAATCACTTTTATTAGGAGGCAGAATGAAAAAAATAGTAACTAAAATAAAAAAAAGCAGGATTTTTTCACTGATTTGTGTTCTTTTATTTATCGGTGCATGTTTTGGAATCGGAGCATCCATCGCCTATGTACAGCATGAGGCAGATCCTACAGATGAGGCAGTCACGTATTTCCGGGCTTTCGTGCAGCATAATTATGAGAAAATGTACGAATGTCTGTATCAGGATGAGGGATACTATATTGACAAAGAGATGTATCTGGCGGAAATGAAAAAACTGAGAGAAAGTTATACCATTGATTCCTATGATATCCAGGAACCGGAGGAAAAAGATGGCAGGAAAACCATAACCATCCGCTGTGAAAACCAATCAGAGAATCAGAGCAAAGATTTTGTTGTATATATAGAAGCGGTGCGAAAGGGCATACAACCGGTTCCCGATTATTATATCAGTGCAGAACATATGATGGCTCAGGCGGTTGACATCATTATCCCGAAAGAAGACAGACTGGTATTGAATGGAAATACCATAGACGAAAAAAATATAGAAGTGACGGAAGAGACGAAAAATCACATTTACCATTTCAAAGGAATATTGGCAGGAAAATACAGTCTCTCGGCAACCAATGATGTTTATGCCAGAAATAAATTCGTGAAAATCAGCGGAGAAAATGTGAAAATTGATTTAACCGGAGAGAAACTTACGGCAAATGAAACGTATGAGAAGTTGCTCACACAAAACGGCAGAAAGGTTATTGACCGTTTTTATCAGGCGGCAAGAAACAGAGATGAAAAAAACAAAAAACTGCTGGGGATGTTTTCTTCCAAAAAGCTAAAAAATAAGGTATCAGAACTGGTGGAAGAATCAGAGGATATTATTTACTGGCCGGAGGAAAGAAATGCAGACAGTTTTAAAGTGCTGGACATGAAAATCAACGACCTGAAAACATCCATCCGTTACAGTACAAAGACGAAACTGTATACGCTTACTTTAAAATATAACTATAAATATACGTCGTCCACAGATACGTCGCTGGCAAACAGTTATGTGGATCAGATTTCAGGAAAATGCAGTAGTACGATGACGCTGACCTATCAGGGAAATGGTGATTCTGTTATCGTGAAAGATATCCGATTAACAAATAAAAATAAAAAAGATTAGGGGTGAAAATTATGGCAAAGGAAATTTGGAAACCGGGAAATATGGTTTATCCGCTGCCTGCGGTGTTGGTTACCGTAGCAGACCGTCAGGGAAATGAAAACGTGTTTACCGTAGGGTGGACAGGTACGGTGTGTACAGATCCGGCAATGCTTTATATCTCGGTGAGACCGTCCAGACATTCCCATAAGATGATTATGGAGACGGGACAGTTTGTAGTCAACCTTACAACGGAAAAACTGGCGAAGGCAACGGATTACTGTGGCGTGAAATCGGGAAGAGACGAGAATAAATTTACGGCAATGAATCTGAAAACGGAGCGGGCGAAATATGTGGCAGCGCCTCTGCTTAAAGACAGTCCGGTCAATATTGAATGTGAAGTGGTCAGCATGACCAAACTGGGCACCCATGATATGTTTCTGGCAAAGGTATTGTGTGTCCATGCGGATAAGCAGTATATGGATGAAAAAGGAAAATTCCATCTGGAAAAGGCGCATCCCATTGTGTATTCCCACGGAAATTATTACAGTATGGGAAAGAAACTTGGAAAGTTCGGTTTTGCGGTGAAAAAGAAAAGAAGAATCAGGCCGCGATAAAGGTATTGAGAAAGAGAAGGAGGGTAACATGAAAAATATAAATTGGGCAATTCTTGGAACCGGAGTGGTGGCAAATGAGATGGCAGAGGCTCTGAGCAATGCAGGAAAGGAAATCTATGCAGTGGGAAACAGAACCCACAGCAAGGCAGTGTCATTTGCAAAAAAGTATAACATAGGAAAAGTGTATGATGATTTTCATGAGATGTTTTCAGACCCTGAGGTGGATGTGATTTATATTACCACACCACACAATACCCATATAGAGTTTATGAGAGAAGCGCTAAAGAACGGTAAGCATCTTCTGACGGAAAAATCCATTACCTTAAACAGTAAGGAATTGAATGAGGCAATCCGGCTGGCAGAAGAAAACCATGTTGTTCTGGCAGAGGCGATGACTATTTTCCATATGCCGGTATACCGCAAATTGCGGGAAATACTGGACAGTGGAAGACTTGGAAAAGTGAATATGATTACCATGAACTTCGGAAGTTTTAAAGATTATGACATGTCAAACAGATTTTTTAACAGGAATCTGGCAGGGGGAGCCATGCTGGACATCGGTGTGTACGCACTGTCATTTATCCGCTGGTTTATGGATGCAAAACCGACCCGGATTTTATCTCAGGTAAAGAATGCACCGACAGGAGTGGACGAGCAGGCCACCATTCTGCTGCAGAATGAGGAAGGACAGATGGCTACAGCGGCCCTCAGTCTTCATTCCAAACAGCCAAAAAGGGGCATGGTTTCCTGTGAAAAAGGCTATATTGAGATTATGGAATACCCAAGGGCATGGGAGGCGGTCATTACTTATACGGAAGATGGAAGCACAGAGAAGGTAGAAGCAGGTGTTCACGAAGAAGCGTTAAAATATGAGATGGAAGATATGGAACGGGCAATCCACGGTGACAGGTCGGGGATTTTTCTTGAATACACAAAGGATGTGATGGATATGATGACCGAAATCCGAAGGACATGGGGCATGTATTATCCGGAAGAAAGAGAAGACACATGACAATTCATGTGCGAAAGCATGAGAGAATATGGTGATGAGTGAGAATCAAAAGATTATTTTTCATATTGATGTAAATTCAGCCTATCTCAGTTGGACCGCAGTCAAAATGCTGCAGGAGGGAGCCGGCAGAGATATTCGTGAAATCCCATGCATTGTGGGCGGTGATAAAAAAAGCCGCCATGGCATTGTATTGGCAAAATCCATTTTGGCTAAAAAATATGGGGTAAAGACAGGCGAACCGGTCGTCAATGCACTGAGAAAATGTCCGGATTTGGAGATGGTTCCGCCGGAACACGGGTACTATGAAATCATGAGTAAAAAACTGATGGAACTGCTCAGAAGTTACACGCCCGATATTGAACAGGTCAGTATTGATGAGTGTTATATGGATTACACGGGCATACAGAACCGGTATTCCTCACCGCAGGAGGCAGCCGAGACAATTAAAAATCAAGTAAAAAAACAGTTAGGCTTTACGGTGAATATCGGTATATCTGATGTAAAAGTTCTGGCAAAAATGGCGTCGGATTTTGAAAAGCCGGATAAAGTACATACGTTATACAAGAATGAAATTCAAAGAAAGATGTGGGGGCTTCCGGTAGGAGAACTGTTCATGGCAGGAAAATCCAGTGTGGACACTTTACATAAATTGGGCATTTTTACCATAGGACAGTTGGCAAAGAGCCCGGTCAGCATTCTGGAATCTCATTTGAAAAGTCATGGAAGAATTTTGTGGGAGTATGCCAACGGTATTGATGACAGTGTGGTCAATACGGAAAAAGAAGAATTAAAAGGAGTGGGAAATTCCACCACCCTTTCCAAAGATTTAGATGATTTGGAAGAGATATTTAAAGTGCTGCTGACGTTATCCGAAAAAGTGGGACGAAGATTAAGAGAGGGAAAGCAGCGGGCGAAAACAGTTGCCGTGGAAATTAAATATAATAATTTCGTAAAATGTTCCAGACAGACCACCATAGAATCCGCCACGGATTCGGGAACGGAAATATACGGTCTTGTAAAAATATTATTTCAGGAACTGTGGAATCAGACCCCGGTCCGGCTGCTGGGGGTCAGGACAGCCAATCTGACTGAGCAGGGGGAACCGCAGCAGCTGACATTGTCAGATATGGAAAACTGGTCAGAGGACAAAAAAGAAAACAGAAATGCGGTGGAACCTTCCAGAGAGAAAATGCACAGACTGGATGAAGCGCTGGACGCCATTAAAAAGAAATACGGAAAGGATGCGGTGAAGCGTGCCAGTCTGATGGAACAGAACAGAGAGAAAAAAAGACAGAACAGTGAAAGGAAACAGACATGAAGAATAAAAAGGACAATATTGTATTAATCGGTATGCCGGGAGTAGGAAAAAGCACTATCGGCGTGGTGCTTGCAAAAGTATTGGGATATCAGTTTATTGATGCGGATCTGGTGATACAGGAACAGACCGGAAGACTTTTAAAAGACATTATCGCAGAGGATGGAATTGAGGAATTTATAAAAACAGAAAACAGAATTAATGCCTCAATCTGCCCGAAGAATGCGGTAATTGCCACCGGAGGAAGTGTTGTTTATGGAAAGGAAGCCATGGAACATCTCTCGCAAATCGGTACGGTCATTTATCTTCAGCTGGAGCTTCCGGCGCTGTCCAGAAGACTGGGAAGTCTCAAAAAGAGAGGGGTTGTACTGAAAGAAGGACAAACCCTGAAAGATTTATATGAAGAAAGAATTCCGTTATATGAGAAATATGCGGATATAATAATAAATGAGCATCACTGTACCATTCAGAAAACAGTGGGCAAAATCGTGAAAGAATTGGAGGAATAAAACAATTAAAATGAGAAGTCATTGGGGACATGGCAGATTTGTGGCCATTCCCATGGTATTTTTAATGCTAATGATGATAAAACTGATTTTTTCCCAGGCCGTGATGGAAATCTATGCATATAATTATATTTCACAATGTAAGGTGGAAAAGAGCGTCAGGGAAGACAGGATACAGTTAAAGAGTAAACAGGACAACGATAAAACGGCGTCTGAAAAAGAGAAAACAGAAAAAAAACAGACAAAAGAAAACCAAACGAATGCAAGCAATGCCAATGATGAAACCCGCAATGTACAGGGGAGTTCTTCATTGGCATTTTCCTTTCTGATTCCAGTGGAAGGGGGTGTGACCAGTTCCGGTTTCGGTGATACCATAGACAGGACAAGCATTCATAAAGGGCATGACTGGGCAGTACCCGGCGGAACAGCGGTAAGAGCGTCGGAAAGCGGCGTGGTGGAGCTGGCATATTACAGTGAAAGTTACGGATATAATGTGCTGCTCCGGCACAGTGATTCCATGGAAACAAGATATGCACATATGTCGGAATTATATGTAAAACAGGGAGAAAATGTGGAACGGGGGCAGACTTTGGGATTAAGTGGAAATACCGGAGACAGTACCGGTCCCCATTTACACTTTGAAGTCATCAGAAACGGTGTAAAAATTAATCCCCTGTCTGTATTCCACTAAATTTCCAACATAAAAAAATATGAAAAAGCACACAATTTATGGAGGTTCATAAACTATAAATATAGGTTGTGTGCTTATTTTGGTTTACAAAGAAAAAGATTGTGATATAATAGTGAAAAGTATGCATTGAAATATTGTGATGATTCATGTATACCGACGGCTTGTAAAGATGAACGAAATATAGATATCAATTTACATATAACCCGAGGTGGATAAATGGAGAAGTATGTTATCAAAGGCGGAACACCATTGCATGGTGTCGTAGAGATCAGTGGGGCAAAGAACGCTGCTTTAGCCCTGATTGCTGCTGCCATTATGGCAGATGAAGATGTGACAATCGAAAATTTACCGGATGTTAGTGATATAAACCAATTAATAGCTGCAATCGAAACCATTGGAGCAACCATTATCAGAGTGGACAGACACACTGTGATTATTAATGGAAAGACCATATCTTCCCATGTGGTGGAAGAAGAACAGATGAGAAAAATCAGAGCGTCTTATTATCTTTTGGGAGCGCTGCTTGGAAAATTTCATAAAGCGGAGGTTGCACTGCCGGGAGGCTGTGTCATTGGAGCCCGTCCTATCGATCAGCATCTGAAAGGTTTCAGAGCCTTAGGAGCAGAAGTGATTCAGGATCATGGAATGCTGAACGCTTATGCGAAGCAGTTGGTGGGAAATCATATCTTTTTTGACGTGTCGTCCGTGGGAGCTACCATCAATGTGATGCTGGCGGCAGTCAAAGCAGAGGGCAGAACGGTCATTGAGAATGCGGCAAAAGAGCCTCATATTGTAGACGTGGCAAATATGCTGAACAGTATGGGAGCGGATATCCGTGGTGCAGGTACGGATAAGATACGAATTACAGGTGTTTCATCCCTGCATGGCACTGTTTATTCTACCATTCCGGATCAGATAGAGGCAGGAACCTTTATGTGTGCGGCGGTGGCAACGAACGGTGATGTATTGGTGAAAAATGTAATTCCAAGGCATTTGGAATGTATCACATCCAAATTAATAGAGATGGGATGTACGGTGGAAGAATATGATGATGCGGTGCGAGTCAAAGCCGGAGATTTTATTCGAAGCGCCCATATTAAGACACTTCCGTATCCGGGATTCCCTACAGATATGCAGCCACAGATTTCTGCGGTACTGTCTATGGCAAACGGAGTCAGCACGGTTAAGGAAAGTATTTTTGAGAACCGGTTCAAATATATGGCAGAGTTAAGCAGAATGGGTGCCATCAATAAAGTAGAAGGAAACACCGCCATTATTACAGGCGTAGGCAGTCTGGAAGGGGCAAAGGTAGCGGCGCCGGACCTTAGGGCAGGAGCAGCACTGGTGATTGCAGGACTGGCGGCAGAAGGGTTTACTACAGTAAGCGATATTGTTTACATTAAGAGAGGATATGAAAAGTTTGACGAGAAGCTTTCCGCATTGGGAGCTGTTATCAAGAAAGTTGATACGGATAAAGAAGAGCAGACATTTAAATTAAAAGTCGGATGAAACATAGAATGATAAAAGGGTGTATCGGCAATGAAGTTGATATACCCTACTTTTCTGCATCTCGAGAGAGTTCGCAAATTAACGCACAATAGAAAGGCGGGTAGAAAAATGGAGCAGATTTGGAATGAGTGTTTAGAAAAATTGAAGCAGAGAGAAATGGTGGTCAACTATGTTCAGGTCAGACGCCATGGAGAGACGGTTTTGGACTGGGGAAGAATGGAACAGAAGACCAGACTGAATACATGGTCGGTCAGCAAAAGTTTTGTTTCTGTTGCCGTGGGAATTGCCATGGATGAAGGATTATTGACATTGGATGAAAAAATATGTGAAAGTTTTCCGGAGTATCTTCCAAAGAATCCAAGCAGAAATCTGCTGGATATCACGGTACGGCATATGCTTACCATGACCACGGGATTTGACCATGCATTGTTTTTTGCAGATGACCCGGAGCGGTATGTGACAGAAGACTGGATTGCCTATTTTTTTAACCATGATTTTACATACAGACCGGGAGAACGGTTTTTGTACTGCAATTTTAATACATACATGCTTGCCTGTCTGATTGAGCGGAAATGCGGCAGGAATCTCATGGATTATTTAAAGGAAAAGTTATTTACGCCTCTTGGCATACTTAGTCCCGACTGGACCACATGTCCGGGAGGACATATTCACGCCGCCAACGGATTGTATCTGACTATTGATGAATTGGCAAATTTTGGAGAGATGCTCTTAAATGGAGGTACATACAAGGGAAACTCCATCGTGTCAAAAAAATATCTGGATATGGCAAGCGTAAACCAGTTGCCGGAGGATTGGGATACCAAGTACGGATTTCAGTTCTGGATAAATTTTGACGGAACGTCCTACCGGGCAGACGGAAAGTTTGGACAGTTTGTGTTCGTTCTTCCTAAAAAGGATATGGTGGTTGCGGTGCAGTCTTTGGATGACGGAAATATGCTGGAAGAATTATGGAGTGAATTTATTATGAAATTATAGAAAGAATAAAAGCAGAATTTGTAAAGGTGGCAGAATGTGAGAAAAGCATAGCTTAAAAATAAAGAAGGAGCATGGGTTAAAAATAAACTCAAGGTCTTTCTTTTATTTCCATAGTATCGGTCAGGAATAAAAAAGAGACGGTAAAGTAAAAATATATTTTTTCCTCTTGTTTTGGAATCAACTGGCTTCCGGTGGGAGAATATCTGACTTACTATGGCATGAATCAGCAGCGGTGTGGGGAGATTTATCAGGGACTGTTAAATGACACGGAGACAGCCATTCAAAAATCCCAACTGGCTGCCAGAAATGAAGGAAAAACTGAGGAAGAAATTGAGGAAATCCGGACAAAGTACAAAACGCCGGACAACGGATGGCAGCATATCACATGGAGTTATCTGTCCATGACCGATCCTGTGCTGGCATTGGAAAAATTTGACACAAACTGGTCTCAGGTGCAAAAGGGAGATCAGGCAAATACATATTGGTATATTCACAGTATGATGCAGTCAGGATATAAGACGGAAGATATTTTTGCCACCGGAGATATTGCCGCCACAGTCTATTACAATAAAGGCACAAACAAATATACGGCAATGGCATGGAATCCCACAGATAAAGAACAGTCCGTGACTTACTATAGAGATGGGAAAAAAACAGGTACAGCCTATGTAAATTCCCATTCTCTGGTTCGGTTTGAGATTCCTTTGCGTGATGATTTTGTTATTCGTCAGGCGGCCGCCCCTCAATTTACGGTAAAAGGTTTTTATGATGACAGCGTTCAAAAAAATGTACAGGGCAGGGTGACTTATGATGATAACCAGTATGTGGAAATTACCTGTGCAGATTCGTCAGCAGTCATTCATTACACAGTGGATGGAACTGTACCTACAGAGGAATCTCCTGTCTATACAGAACCGATTATGGTGTCGGATAACATGGTTATCAAGACTTATACATGTAAAGAAGGATACATTGATTCCGGGTACACATCTCTTGACATTACCATTCAGGGAACAGAGATAACCGACAGTGAGAATGTGGCGCTGGGAAAACCGGTGGCAGTGTCCGGCGAAGAAGGAAAGACCACCTTGGGTTCTTATATTACAGACGGAGATGAGAAAACCAGATGGTCTTCCAAATTTAATGATGAACAGTGGTGTTACGTGGATTTGGAAGAAATATATCCGATAAATACCGTAACCATCAACTGGCAGAATTCCTATGCCGAGGAATATGAAATACAGGTGTCCGTGGATGGAGAAGAATGGAAAACAGTTGCCGTTGTATCCAATAGCCAGTCCGGTGTAAAAACCACCACCTTTGACGCTGTCTATGCCAGATATGTTAAAATGCAGGGGGTAAAGAGACATACGATATACGGATATTCTATATGGGAGATGGAAATCTATACGGCGAAGGAAGCGGATCCGCCACAAATTACAGTGGAAGAATTGAAGAATGGAAAAAATCGCATCCGAATGTCTACCACAGTGAAAGGTGCGCTTATTAAATATACGTTGGATGGAACGGAACCTGCGGAAGATTCATTCTCCTACACGGGACCGATAGAAGTGGGAGATGCCGTAATTTCGGCAGTCACTTATAGGAAGGGAATGGTTCTCTCCAAAGTGACTTCCCAAAGGGTAACAGAACGCCCGCCGGAGATAACGGATGTTACGGAAACAAAACAGACGGAGGACGTCAAAGGTACGGAGGCTGTAAAGAGTGAAAAGAAAACAGCAGTCAGCCGGACGAAAGCAAAAAAAGTTGTCGTGGGGAGAGCAAAGATAAAGCGGATTCGAAGGTATCAGAGGGGAAGAAAGGTAAAAGTCTATTTAAGAAAACTGAAAGGTGTCCGCAGTTACCAGATAAAAATTTCTACTTCAAAGAAATTTAAAAAGAAACGGACCAGAACCAGATATGTCAGAAAAACCAGATTTATTATGACCGGATTAAAAAAGAAAAAAACATACTATATGAAAGTGCGGGCGTGCGTAATCCGCAGCGGAAAGAGATATTTTGGCAAATGATCGGCAAAAAAGAAAATAAAACCATAAACAAAAGGGATGCCATGGATCAAATTACATGTATGTTTTGTATTTTAATAAAAGCATACATGTAATTTTTTTGAACTCTTTATGCATTTTGAATTAAATTACATATATTTTCTGTATTTTAGTAAAAGTTCATATGTAATTATTTTTGATTTTCCATGTGTTTTGAATTATTTTACATATATATTTTTAGATTTGATAAATATCAACATGTAATTCATGTTGCGGATATAGCTTTCATAGGATTTCAATGCCGTTTGAACGGCGGACTTCAAGGTTTTCGCACAGTATGCATCAAACTGGCGTTGCAAGCTTAATAAGTTTTCGCGCATTTGTTTTTCCTTCTGTCTGTCTGCAAAATCTCTTAGAAATGAAAATACTGTTTGGCATTTTCATAACAGATATTTCTGACAATAGGACCAAGAGCGTCATAGTCCTGGGGGTATTCGCCGTTTTCCACCAGTCTGCTGATAAAATCACAGAGAATCCTCCGAAAATAGTCATGTCTTGTATAGGAGAGAAAACTTCGGGAGTCGGTCAGCATGCCGATAAAGTTTCCGAGTACCCCTAAATTGGCAAGGGAGGAGAGATGTTCCGTAATCCCCTGTCTGGAATCATTAAACCACCATGCGGCGCCGTGCTGTATCCGTCCCAGAGGAGTGCCGTCCTGAAAACATCCCATAAGGGAATCAATCACTGCATTGTCTGAAGGATTTAAAGAGTAGAGAATCGTTTTTGGCAATGTATCATTTTCTGCCAGATGATTTAAAAATGCGGAAAGTTGAGAGATGGAAATGGAATCACCGATACTGTCAAAACCGGTGTCCGCACCTAAACATTTCCATTGCTTTTTATTGTTATCTCTCATAACGCCGAAATGCAGCTGCATGACCCAGTGGCGTTTCTCATATTCCTGCGCCAGAAATTCCAGACAGGCAGTCTGATATTTTTGTATCTGTTCTTCACTGAGTGGATTTCCCTGAAGGGCATCCCTGAAAATTAAGTGAATTTCTTCCGGTTCGTAAGGAACATACATAATATAAGAAAGGCTGTGGTCGCTGACTTTGCATCCATGTCGGTCAAAAAAGTCCATGCGGCTAAGAACCGCCTTCTTGAAATCAGAGAAATTTTCTATTTCTATTTGTGCTGCCAGAGCCAGTTTCTGTATGTATGAGGCAAATCCTTCCTGTTCAATATGTAACAGTCTGTCCGGTCTCCAGGCAGGGAGTACCGTCACCGGAAAATCACTGTGGGCAATTTCCTCATGCCAGATTAAGGAGTCTGCCGGATCATCGGTGGTACAGATGGTCTTCACATGGGACTGTAAAATCATATCCCTGACAGACATGGTTTTTAATTTTTCATTACAGAGATTCCAGACTTCCTCGGCAGTGTTCGGGTTTAAAACTCCCTCATAGCCGAAATATTTTTTCAACTCCATATGGGACCAGTGGTACAAAGGATTTCCAATCAGGAGAGGAAGCGTTTCTGCCCATTTTTGAAATTTTTCTCTGTCCGGTGCATTTCCGGTAATATAATATTCATCAATGCCATTTGCACGCATCTGGCGCCATTTATAGTGATCCCCACCCAGCCATACCTGCGTCATGTTTTCGTAATGTATATCTTTGGCAATGTCCTCAGGACAGATGTGGCAGTGATAATCAATAATCGGCATGTCACATGCAAAATCCCTATAAAGTTTTTGAGCCGTCTCTGTGGACAGCAGAAAATTTTCACTCATAAATTTTTCCATATTCTTCTCCTGTTCTGTTTAGAAGCCGGTAGTTCCACGTTTTATATATTCGGCGGAAACTAAGGTTTTTCTTGGAACATCCTGACCGCTTAAAATATTCATTACCGACTGAACGGTATTGTTACATACAAATTCCAGTTTGTTATCTAAGGTAGATAACTCCGGTTCGCAGCAGATACCGGCTTTAGAATTGTTATAGCCCACAATGGAAAAATCTTTAGGAATGGAAAATCCTTTCTGCTTTGCAAATTTTACGGCAGAGACACCAAATTCATCGTCTCCGGCAACAATGGAATCAAAAGCAAATTCCTTGTCATAGTAATCGGAAAACATATCCCGTATTTTGTCGATGGTGTCATGACAGCAGATAACCTGCTTGTCAGATAATGAAAGCCCGGCATTTTTATAGGCTCGTTTAAAACCTTCCAGTTTATGGCGTCCGCTGTAGGAAGCGGAGCGGTAGATAAACAGACTTTTCGTGAAATGCTGTTCAATTAATTTTGTTGTAACCTGATAAATTGCTTCCGTATCGTTACAGAGTGTGCAATAAATGTTCGGGGAATCCAGATAACCGTTCACGGAAAAAACAGGTACTTCCTGTGAACAGTCAATCAGATACTGGTTTGCCTCCGGACTCTCTTCAATAAAAGTAGAACCTACCAACACCACAGCGTCCACTTTTTTGGACAAAATCAGTTTTAAATAATTCTGCCGTGTGGCAAGTTCATAGCCGGTACAGCAGAGAATGCAGTCATAACCATTGGCACGAAAGCCTTTCTCCAAATAAGAGATGGCCGTAGCCAGAAAGTGGTCGGAGCAGTCCGCACATAAAAGTCCGATGGTTTTCATGGTATTAAAAGTCAGTCCCCTTGCGAAAGCATTGGGGGTGTATCCGGTCTCTTTCATAATGTCCATAACTTTTTTACGCGTTTTTTCGCTGACCTTGTCAGAACCGTTCATGACACGTGAAACAGTTGCAATGGAAACGCCGGCCTTTTTTGATATATCATATATATTCATAAAAATCCTCCTAATAATGAAATAAAACGTGTAAACGCTTACACAAAGCAATTATACACAATTTTCATAGAGTTTGCAATATAAAAAGTAAAAAAATGTAAGCAAAAATGTAAGAAAAAAGAAAACAGGTATTGACATCCTGCCTGTATTAGTGTAAATTTAATGTAAGCGCTTACAAATATAGTGCGCAATTTATGAAAAGAGATGAAGGGAAAACAATATCATGAAAATGACATTTCGCTGGTATGGAAAAGACGACCCGGTTACATTGGATGAAATCCGGCAGATACCGGGGATGACCGGAGTAGTGACTGCGGTCTATGATGTGCCCCCGGGGCAGGTATGGCCCAAAGAGAGCATACAGGAATTAAAAGAAGAAATACAGAAGCATCATCTTACAATGGAAGTGATTGAAAGCGTTCCGGTTCATGAGGATATTAAGTTAGGCAGAGGAAGATATAAAGAGTACATAGAAAATTACAAAGAAAACATCCGAAGGCTGGCGGAGGCAGGCGTTAAGTGTATCTGTTATAATTTTATGCCGGTGTTTGACTGGACCCGTTCCCGATTGAATCAGACATTAAAAGACGGTTCTAATGCTTTGGTATATTATAAAGAGGATGTGGACAAAATGGATCCGCTGAAAATGTCCCTGCCGGGTTGGGATGCCTCCTATGGACCGGAAGAGATGGCGGAACTGATAGAGGCATATCAAAAATTGGGAGAAGAAGGACTGTGGAAGAATCTGGAATATTTTATTCGGGAAATCATTCCTACAGCCATTGACTGTGATGTTTACATGGGAATCCATCCCGATGATCCACCTTGGCCGGTATTTGGCATCCCCAGAATTATTACCAATGAAAAAAACATAGACCGGTTTTTGAAAATATATGATGATAAACACCACGGTCTGACGTTGTGCAGCGGAAGTCTGGGATGTTCTTTGGACAACGATATTCCTGCACTTATTCGAAAATATGGTGCAGAGAACCGGATCTGTTTTGCCCATGTACGGAATATTAAAGTGTTGGAGGACGGTTCTTTTGAGGAGAGCTCTCATCTGTCAAAAGACGGCTCATTAGATATGGCAGAGATTATGAAGGCATATCATGATGTGGGATTTGAGGGCTATGTAAGACCGGACCACGGAAGAATGATATGGGGCGAACAGGGAAGACCGGGGTATGGATTGTATGACAGGGCATTGGGTGCAGCCTATATCAACGGCATATGGGAAACCCTTGAAAAAATGTCTGACAGGGATTCAAGATATTGACAAATCAGTCAAACATAGAGAATGAAATATGATGAAAACGGAGGAAAATCAAAATGGAATTACCGTTAAAAACAAGTTTTAAGGGAAAAGTGGTTGTGATTACCGGAGCGGCAGGCGTGTTATGCTCCATGTTTTCGGAAGCCTTTGCAAAGGCAGGAGCAAAAGTGGCTATGCTTGATATTGACATCAAAGCTGCGAAAAACAAAGCATTGGAGATTGTGGAGCAGGGCGGATATGCCAGGGCATATTCGTGTGATGTACTGGATAAAAAAAGTATACAGGAGGCCCATGACAAAATTGTGGAGGAACTGGGCGGATGCGATATTTTAATCAATGGCGCCGGAGGCAATAATCCGAAAGCAACGACCGACTGTGAATATTACGATCCAAAAAACACGGATGATATAAAATCTTTTTTTGATTTAGAGCAGGATGGCATAAAATTTGTCTTTGATTTAAACTATATGGGAAGTCTTCTTCCAACACAGGTGTTCGCAAAGGACATGATTAACAAAAAAGGATGCAGTGTAATCAATATATCCAGTATGAATGCATTTACACCATTGACAAAGATTCCTGCATACAGCGGGGCAAAGGCAGCCATTTCCAACTATACCCAGTGGCTTGCAGTACATTTTTCAAAGGTAGGCATTCGTTGTAATGCCATTGCACCAGGCTTTTTTGTGACAAAGCAGAATGAAAAAATGCTGTTTCATGAGGATGGCACGCCGACAGAACGGACAAATAAAATTTTAAACAGTACGCCGATGGAGCGTTTTGGAAAACCGGAAGAATTAATTGGCGCCTTATTTTTCCTCTGTAATGAAAAGGCGTCCGGATTTATTAACGGCGTTGTAATTCCGGTGGATGGTGGATTTTCGGCATATTCGGGTGTGTAAGAGATTGGCTGATAAGCGGGGAAGAAAATTATTTTATATAACCTGTGTTTTTGAATAAGAGCGAAGGCTTTGTTAAGGAGAAGAAAATGAAAATATTAGATAAAATACAGCAGTGTGGTGTGATTCCTGTGGTAGTCATGGATGATGCATCAAAGGCGGAACCTTTGGCGAATGCGCTTCTGGATGGAGGAATCGACTGTGTGGAGATTACGTTCAGGACAGAGGCGGCTGCAGAAACCATGCAGACCATCAAAAGGACGTGCCCGCAGATGACAGTGGGTGCCGGAACCGTTCTTACCATAGAGCAGGCGCGGCAGGCAATGGAAGCGGGAGCGGAGTTTATGGTTAGTCCCGGTTCCAATGAAAAAGTCATCCGGTATTGCATGGAGCATCAGATGTGTATGATTCCCGGAGTGATGACGCCCGGTGAAATTGAGGCAGATATGGAGCTGGGAATTACCACAATGAAGTTTTTTCCGGCAGAGGCAGCCGGCGGCATAAAGATGCTGCGGGCACTTTCCCAGCCATATAGGAATATAAAGTTTATGCCCACAGGCGGTATTGGAGCAGAAAATCTGGAAGATTATCTGAAATTATCCGGTGTTATCGCCTGCGGTGGAAGCTGGATAGTAAAACAGGAACTGATAGAAACAGAAAGTTATAATCAAATCACCCGATTGTCCAAAGAGGCAAAAGAGATTGTGAACAAAGTAAGAGACGGAGGTAGTTCATGGCAAGAATCGTAACCATGGGAGAGATTTTAATGCGGCTTTCCACGAAAAATTATGAGAAATTTGTTCAGGCAGAGGACTTTCATATCTGTTATGGAGGAAGTGAGGCAAATGTGGCGGTGTCTCTGGCAAATTTCGGACAGGACTCCGTATATATTACAAAGGTTCCTGACAATCCTATTGGGAAAAGTGCAGTGGCGTCCCTGAAGAAATATGGCGTCCATACGGAATATGTTGCTTTTGGTGGAGAAAGGCTGGGAATCTATTATCTGGAGACCGGCGCAGGACTCAGACCATCCAATGTAATTTACGACAGGGCAGATTCTGCCATGTGTCATGCAACAGAGCAGGATTTTGATTTTGACAAAATTTTTCAGGGAGCAGACTGGTTTCATTTTTCGGGAATTACGCCGGCTATCAGTCCACAGGCGGCAGAACTGACCTTGAAAGCGGTGAAGGCGGCGAAGAAACATGGTCTTACCGTCAGCTGTGATTTGAATCACAGAAAGAAATTATGGAGTATTGCGCAGGCAAGAGAAACCATGCCAAGGTATATGGAATATGTGGATGTGTGTATGGGCGGCAGAGAAGACGCCATAAAGATGCTTGGATTTTCATTAAACAGAGTAAATGAAGATGATACGCCTAATCTGGAGGCTTATGAGCAGATGTTTCGGGAGATGGCCGAAAAATATTCATTTCGCTATGTGGTCAGCAGTTTAAGGCAGAGCCATACATCTTCCTATCATGAATTCAGCGGCTGTATCTTTGACGGGAAGAAACTGTATACGGCGCCAAAGTATGAGATGAATCCCATGGTAGACCGGGTGGGCGGAGGCGACGCCTTTGCGGCAGGAATTATTGACGGTCTGGTGGAAGGAAAAAGCCCGCAGGAAATTATAGATTTTGCAGTGGCGGCTTCTGTCCTGAAACATACCATTCCCGGAGATGCAAATCTGGCAGTCAGGGAAGAGGTGGAACATTTCATTGACGGAAAAGGCAGAGGAAGAGTGCAGAGATAGTCCGGGAACAGGCAAAAAAGTGCAGAGATAGTCTGGGAACAGGCAAGAGAGTGCAGAGACAGTCCGAAATGAGGAAAAGAGCGCAGGCATAGTCCGGTAAGCGAAAGAAAGTGAGGAAAAAATGTTATATCCGATAGAAAATAAAGTGAGAGAAGTTAAGAATTTAAACGGTATCTGGAATTTTAAGATTGATTATGACAATGTGGGAATCGAAGAGTGCTGGCAGAAAGGACCGTTAAAAGAAGGGATTCCTATGGCAGTACCCGCCAGTTACAATGATTTGTTTACCGAGGAAAAAGATAAAGAGCATGTGGGTTATGTATGGTATGAGAGAACTTTTGTCATACCGGACAGTTGGAACGGGCAGAGAATGGTTCTCCGTTTTGGCAGTGCCACCCACCATGCAGTTGTCTGGGTAGACGGTGTGGAAGTAGTAAGGCATAAGGGTGGTTTTCTTCCTTTTGAGGCAGATATTACGGAACTGATGGAACAGTCCGATTTGGAGGAACACCGGCTTACCGTGGCGCTCAGTAATGTACTGGACTGGACATGTATCCCTTGTGGAGAGGTGATACATAAAGAAGGACCGGGGTATCCGGAAGGTTTTCATTATCAGGAAACTTATTTTGATTTTTACAATTATGCCGGCATTCACAGACCGGTAAAAATATATACCACGCCGAAGAAGTATATTGAAGATATCGTCATTAAGACAGAGGTAAAAGGCGACCGGGCGGTTGTAAAGGCAATGATTACTTCCACAGATACGATAGACATGGTTCAAATTATTGACGAGCAGGGAAATATGCTTTCGGAGAAAGCACCGGAAGGGTGGATGGATGACAATCAGTGCTGTGTGGAAATGGAAATCAAAAATCCCCGTCTTTGGAATCCGGGAAAAGCGTACCTTTATCAGTTAAAAGTAAAGGGGGCATGGGACAGTTACACCGAGGAGTTTGGCATCAGAACCATAGAAGTTACTGATAAGGCATTTCTAATTAATGGAAAAGCGTTTTATTTCCAAGGCTTTGGAAAACATGAGGACAGCGAGGTTTGAAGTGCTATACTAAAGTTGTAACAGGAGTGGCTAATAAGATATACTAAAAACAATGAGAAAAGAGGTTCTTATCATGCCACAA
>CAJFUA010000017.1 GCA_904420085.1 uncultured Eubacterium sp.
CTCCTGAATTAATATTTATTTTAACATTAATCCAAGAGGATATATACAACTATCTAGTTTACACAAAATTTTTTACAGTCTCCCTTTTATAAACTGCAAGATTTTCTATTCTTCGTCAATCATAGACGCCAGTTTTTTTAATTTTTCTTTTGCTTCATCATCAACTTTTTTAAACAAATCATTGTTTGAATCAAGCCCCATTTTCCATATTCCATCTTCTTTTGCTTTTTTCATGATCTCTTCTTTTGTCTTTGCGACGTTATCAAATATTTTTTCCGCTTCTATATCTGCCTGTATTTTGTTCACTTTTCTATCTCCTGTATCCTTTAGTTAACTTAATTATATTACAGTCTTAATAAAATATCTATAAAAAAGACACTATTTATTTTATTAAAGTCAATAGATTGAATGGTATTTCCACTTTGTAGATTGCTAATTGTTGTTCTATTCTAATACTAAATTTCGAAATTTATTTCCATTGCCTGGCAGATAAAAATGCTTTTTATTTTAACAAATAGGGGAACAGTATATAATTAAAACCTATTTTTTCTATAAACTTAAATATCTTGTCATTCTTCATGTTATAACATACAGTCGAAGTTTGGGTGTTTAGAGTTAAAACAAAAGAGCGAAATTTACTATTTCGCAAATTCCGCTCATCCATGATTTATTTACATTTGCAACCACTTGGGTTGAACGCATAAAAGTTTTTCTTATCCAATTCTTCAGTCAAAAGTCTGAGGGCCTCTCCAAAGCGCTGGAAATGTACGATTTCCCTCTTTCTAAGAAACCGGATAGGGTCGCAGACTTCGTTATCTTTTACCAAAGATAATATATTATCATAAGTTTTCCGGGCTTTCTGTTCGGCAGCCATATCTTCAAACAGGTCTGCAATCGGGTCTCCTGAGGATTGGAACTCTGTAGCCTGAAATGGCACGCCGCCCGCAGCCTGTGGCCAAACACCTAACGTGTGGTCTGTATAATATTTTTCGAATCCGGCGATATCAGCGTCCTCACAAGGCAGGTCTTTTACTAACTGATGAACAATGGTTCCCACAATTTCAAGATGGCAAAGTTCCTCAGTTCCAATATCATTGAGCAAACCAGCAATTCTAGGATTTTTAAAAGTAAATTTTTGTGACAGATAGCGCATTGCTGCGCCCATTTCGCCATCCGGCCCTCCGTACTGGCTTATTACCACCTGTGCCGTCTTTGGATTTCTTATCTTTATGTTAACCGGATACTGTAATCTCTTTTCATATATAAACATTAGCAGTCTCCTCCTTCCCAAGGCATAGGCCCCTGATTCCATTCCCAATAATTCTCATCACTTACTTCATAAAAAGACAGCGGACCAAACTTGCCAGTGTACTCATTCCACGCTTCCTCCCTAACTGCCTGTGCTTTGTTATAGTACTCGATAGCCTCCTTACAGTTGGGATGGGTATCTAAAAACAGTCTCGTATCATCCAAAGCAAAACTGGCCTGTGTAATTATTTTCATCAGGCTTTTTTTATCCATATTCATCATTTCACTCTACCTCCCAGAAACGGTTTATCCAACTGCTCAAATATTGTTCCTCTTTCCAGTGCTTTTTCCATACAATAAATATCTTCCCATTTCTGCCATGGTACAAAAGCCATTCCCGGAGCCATGCTGTCTACCGGTTCTCTGTTGGATGAACCTGAACCGATATGGCATCCGTCCATTTTCATACAACCATCTTTTTCCCTGTCTCTGTTGTCGCAGCCACAACCTGTATTGCCACGGTTCATATTGTTGTTTCCGCAGCCACAACCCATATTGCCACGGTTCATATGATTGTTTTCACAACCAGATCCCTGTCTGTTTTGTATCATACGATTTCTCTCCTGATGGTTATTCATCCTTCCGTCGCTTGTGTTTCTTATCATTCTACAATTCATTTCGTTTCTGTTCATATTACAATTGGCATTTCCGGACATATTGCGGTTCATATTACAGTTCATGTTTCTGCCCATATTCCGATTCGCATTGCAGTTTCCGGCTCTGTCCATGCCATTATTCATGTTGCAGCTCATTTAATACTTCCTTTTCTTATTTGTCTTACATTATTAATGTATGCTGCTATTCTTTCAGTGTTAAAAATATTCATATTGGTTTTTGTCACAATCTGGGGTATACTGTTAATAAATTTGGTATTAACAATTATGAATGTCATTATATTTTTGACAGAACGGAGATTTATATGAGAAATTGCTTAGTTGCCCAATCAGGAGGACCTACGGTTGCTATCAATGCCAGCCTGGCAGGAGTTATTCAGGGAGCCATTGACAGTCAACAATTTGATACTGTTTATGGTTCTCTCAACGGTGTTCAGGGGCTGTTAAACGGACGGCTGATGAATTTATCACAAAAGGTGGAAGAAACACCGATGTTTATTGAACTGTTGAAAAAATCACCTTCCATGTACTTAGGTTCCTGTCGTTATCAGCTTCCGGATTACAAGGAAGATGACGCACCGTATTCCTATATTTTCAACAAATTTGATACATTTGACATTGACGCTTTTTTCTATATCGGCGGAAATGATTCCATGGATACGGTAGACAAGCTGAATGCCTATGCCAAGGCGCTTGGACATAAAATAAAAATCATCGGCATTCCAAAAACCATTGACAATGACCTTTGTATTACCGATCATACACCGGGATATGGTTCTGCCGCAAAATATGTGGCATCCACCATGCTGGAAATCGGTCATGATACATCCATATATCCGATTAACAGTGTCACAATAGTTGAGATAATGGGACGTGATGCCGGTTGGCTTACAGGTGCGTCTGTTCTTGCCAGAAACAAATATA
>CAJFUA010000018.1 GCA_904420085.1 uncultured Eubacterium sp.
CTCCTGAATTAATATTTATTTTAACATTAATCCAAGAGGATATATACAACTATCTAGTTTACACAAAATTTTTTACAGTCTCCCTTTATGTATATCAACCTTATTCCTCAGGTTTGAAAATTACCTCATTGGGATAGAGCAGCCCCAGATTTCTGGCCATCTCCTCCACATAATCGTCTGTCTTCACATATTCTTCCTGATCTTTTAACTCTTCGGAAAGCTGAAGTTCCTTCTGATACTGTGACTGAAGCTTTTTCTCCTGTGCCTGTAAATCCTTTAATGTACTATATTTTTTTATCATCTGAGCGCCCATCACGATGCAGAACGCCATAACCACCACAGAAATGGTAATAATCATCCGCTTACTGTGTATACGTCTTCTTCGAACGTTGCTTAATCGTCTGGTCGCATTTCTTCTGTTTTGAACTGCCATTTTTCATTCCTTTTTTTAATTTATTTTTTCTTCCTGTCTTTAGTTTAATCAATTTCACAATTTTTTTCAATGGCTTAAATATTTTTCCTGTAATTACCTTAATTTTCAAAGCCAGTATGTCAATAACTTTTCTTCCAATCAACCACTCGAAAGCAAACATGGTTCCCACAGTTAAGATAATGGAAAAAAATCTGGGTCTGCCATAATTATATTTTAAGTAGATGTTAAACATAAAAATTGCCGCCACTGTCCAGAAAATAATATCTTCTATAATCATTCGCAGCAGCCCTACATAGAAAATCCTTCTGAGAATCCGAATGGCATCATAACACAGAACCAGAACCAGCCCTCCATATACGCTCATTACAATCAGCATCGCCTCTTCACTAATCTGCAGACTCATTATCGGAACATCCTTTTCACAAATGATTTACTTTTTTCTCCATAGTCTTTCACTTCAGAATAAACAATGCTGTCAATTGTTCCGCCGATATTGACTTCTCCTTTTTCAATGCTCAGTCTGGCAACTTTTAAGTCCTTTCCTTTAATATGTATCATGCCAAGGGTTGATTCTAACAATATCTGATTTAAATCAAACGCCACTACATCTTTAATGCCGGTCAGATTCATCTGCTTTCGATTGTCTAAAGACAGTTTATGCGTTTTTGCAAGATTGTTCTGCTCCATATAATCCTCGAAATACATTTAATATAGAATAATATATTTTTTTGTATAAGTAATTATTCCATATTCCTTAGATTTCTTTGTACATGTCTGCCGCATCTTCTTTTTTGACGGTTTCTTGCACACTTAAAACTTCTATCTTCACCGTCCGCTGGCCAAACTGTATCTCTATGGTATCTCCTACTTTCACATCTCTGGAAGCCTTTGCCGGCTGTCCGTTTACCAACACTCTGCCCGCGTCACAGGCTTCATTTGCCACGGTTCTTCTCTTAATAATTCTGGATACTTTTAAAAATTTATCAATGCGCATAATCTCTCCTTCATAAAGAAAGGACTGCTACAATAGTAACAGTCCTGACAATTTCTACTTTCAATTCAATTAGTTCAGTTCTTTCTTTAAAGCTGCACCAGCTTTGAATTTAGGAACAGTAGCTGCTGCGATTGTAATCTTTTCCTTTGTTGCAGGATTGATTCCCTGACGTTCAGGTCTCTTTGTAGCTTCAAAAGTACCAAATCCAACTAACTGTACTTTATCCCCATCTTTCATTGCTTTTACAACTACATCTGTAAAAGCCTTTACTGCTTTCGCTGCGTCTGTCTTTGTCAAACCAGCCTCTTCTGCAATAGCTTCTACGAATTCTGTCTTGTTCATCGTAATTCCTCCTTGATTCATTGTACGATCGCTTTTCCATGCGTATCTATAGAATTTATACTCTATTTCATGTGCTTTGTCAAGAAATTTCCACTATTTATAGGTGTTTTTGGCTATTTTGTACATAGAAAAATTTCTCTTTTTAAGCTTCCATCTGTCTGCCCAAAAATGCTGCTGCCACACCGGCCAGTTTCTGCTCCGTAACACTTACATCCTGTTTTTCATCTTTGGTCATAATAATCACACTTCCTATAATATCTCCCTCACAGATGATCGGATAAATGACCTGACCTTCCCACGGTTCACCTTCACCTTCCACAACCGGAATTCCTTTATGATGCCCCCCCTCTGTTGTCAGATTATCCCTGTCGGTAATCAGTTTTTCTAACTGCGGACTGATATTTTTTCCCAAAAGTTCTTTTTTAGCTCCTCCTGCCACGGCAATAATCTGGTCCCTGTCACTGATGACGATTTTATAACCCGAAACCTGTGCAAGGCTCTCTGCATACTGTTTTGCAAATCCGTCAATTTCACCGATGGGAGAGTATTTTTTTAAAATAATTTCCCCCTCACGGTTTGTGAATATTTCCATGGGATCTCCTTCTCTGATACGCAGCGTGCGTCTGATTTCTTTTGGTACTACTACTCGTCCTAAATCGTCAATTCTTCTTACAATGCCTGTAGCTTTCATATATTGTTATCCTCCATCTCCATCAAATTTATTTTTTGTTAGTATCTGTAAGTAATATGGATTTATTCATCTTTTTTGAAGTTAATAAAATTTGTTCATGTAAAAAATAACGTTATAGTTCCACTGTGACCCTGCTTCCGTTCACCGGCTCTTTTATAACTATAATTTTTCTGTCTATTCTGTCTTTCAGTTCGCCCACATGGGAAATAATCCCCACCAGACGGTTGCCTTTGGTTACATCCGCCAGCGTATTCATTGCCTGATTTAATGTTTCCTCATCCAAGGAACCAAAGCCCTCGTCCACAAAGAGACAGTCTATTTTAATTCCTCCGGAGCCTGCCTGGATTTCATCGGACAATCCCAGCGCCAATGCCAGAGAAGCCATAAAGGATTCACCACCGGATAAAGTTTTTACACTGCGCTCACTTCCGTTATAATGGTCAATCACATTCAGTTCCAACCCGCTCTGTCCCCGTAAATTTTCCGCACCTGACGCCCTCTTTAACTCATACTGCCCAAAGGACATGGTCATAAGTCGGATATTTGCCCTCCTTATAATGGCGTCAAAATAATGCATCTGTACATATGTCTCCAACAGTATTCTTTCTTTTTTAGAAATATTTCCATTGGCAGTATTGGACAATGCTTTAACCCGGTTCCATTGTTCCGAAATTTCTTTTAAGTTCTTATACTGTTTATGAATTTCCTTTTTTGCATTCTCATTGACAGTCAGTCTGGAAACTGCTTTCATCATCATATTCTGACACTTTTTCCTTTGTTCTTCCAGAACTTTTCTGTCTTCCTTTAAATCCTTTAAGGAAATTTCTTCTTTGTTTTTCAACTGTTTATCTAATGTCTCAATAATCTTTTTTGATTCCCTGATTTGTTCTTCACACCGGGTGAACTGATTTTGCGCTTTTTCCAGAGCCTTCTCTGACACCTCCAAATCTTTTTTTAATTGGGCAATCCTCTTTTTTGCCTCCGCTTTACAGAAAAATTCCAGGCGCCCCTGTAACTGTCTGAGATTGGTTCCTATGGAGTTGACAGACATTTTACATGTTTCCATTCTTCTGTCCATATCCTCCGTTTCCGTTCTTATGTTTTGGAAAGATATTTTTCCTGTTCCTTGGTTTTTCTGTATCCGTCTGTCGATTTCGCAAACTGCATCTTCCGGTGTGATTTTTCCCAGTATTCTTTCTATCAGCAGTGTAGTCTCCGTCTCCACTTCCCTGACCTTCTTATCCTGATAATGGGCATCCTCGCTGAATTTCTTTGCCTCTTCCTGATACTTTTCTGCCTCTTCTTTCATCTTATCGATTTCTTCCCGGGACGGCGCTTCTTTCGTCAGTTTTGCAGGCATCGGATGGGTGGTGGAACCGCAGACCGGACATGGTTTTCCTTCCTTTAATTCCTTTGCCAGAATCCCTGCCTGTTCCTTCAGAAATGTCTGCTCCATCTGAGTATAAATTTCTCTTTTTTGAACGTAGGCTTCATTGGTATCATCAAATTTTTCCTGTAACTGCCTCAGTTGTTCCTTTTCCTTACCCAGTTTTTCGATGGATTCTTTTACAGACATCAGTATCTGCATTTCCATCTGTTCCAATTCCTGCTTTTTCTCAGTCAGTTCTTTTGTCAGGCGGTCCAATTCATCATAGTCCGACAATCCTTTTAACATTTCTTCTATGGCAAAAGACAATTTTTTCCGCTGTTCTTCCTTTCCTCTCTGCTGATTCAGTTCTTCCTCCAACGCTGTTATCTTTGCCTGATTCTCTGCCAGAGACTTTTGCGCTTTTTCTTTCTCTGCCAGCGCATTTTTTACCGTCTCCGCTTTTCCTATTTTTTCATCGGTCTCTGCAATCTTTTTGTCCAAAGACCTGACATCTTTTCTGCTGTCTGTCACCACCTCTTTGTCTGATACAATCAACTGTTCCAAAACTTCCAATGTTTCCTCAATTCCTGTATCCGTTCTGTTTTCTGTAACCTGATGCCATGGAACAGTCAGTGGATTGTCACTGTCACACTGCACTCCTTGTATATACTGATAAATACTTTTATAGCTGTCATCATATTGGTCATGGAGTTTTTTTGACTGTTCTTTCAGTCTATCCTGCAAAATTTTGTATGGATTGGTGTGGAATATCTGACGGAGAATTTCTCTCCTTTCTTCCGTTTTTGCCAAAAGCAGTTTCAGAAAATCTCCCTGTGCAATCATCACGATTTGGGTAAACTGTTTTTTGTCCAGCCCTATAATCTCTCTGACCGCCTCCGTCACCTCTTTCATTCTGGTTACCGGCGCTTTCCCGTCAAAAAATGTAAGAGTTGCGTCCGCATTTTCCTTTGTCTCCCCCTCCCCTCTCTTAGACGGGCGCAGATATTCCGGATTTCTTTTTATATGATACCGCTTTTGATTATTTTCAAATTCCAGTTCCACAAATGTAGGGGTCTCCGGTTCTGCATATTTACTACGAAACATGGTTCTGTCCCGATTGCTTCCGCTTGCCTCGCCAAACAGGGCAAATACGATAGCATCAAAAATCGTGGTCTTTCCCGCACCGGTATCCCCGGTTATCAGATAAATCCCTCTGTCTCCCAATTTGTCAAAATTGATCTCTGTTCTGCCGGCATAAGGTCCAAATGCCGACATAACCAGTCTGGTCGGTCTCATTTACTCCACCTCCCATATTTTGTCTGCCAGTTCCTGTACAATCTCCCTTTGTTCCTCTGTCATCGGCAGATTATTCTGCATCTCATAAAATTCCTCAAACAAATCCACTGGAGATTTTTCCTCTATGTTTTGAGTTAACATCACTTCTTTATTCTGTCTGGTTCTCTGATTATCATAATCCAGTTTCATAATGTTTGGATAGATAGTCCGCAGCAATTCCAGTGCATGTATCACATCCTCCTCATCCGTCAGTGTCATATGATAATAATCCTTTCTGTCCAGCCCCTCATAAAAACATTTTGACGTCAATTCATAGTATGTTCCTTTCAATTCTTTCATATCGTGAAGGGGTCTGATATCCACTTTCTCATAACGGATATCCCCTTTTTTCCCCATATCCACAATCAGCGCACACTTATGGTGTCTCACTTCCGAAAAAGAATATTTGAGCAAAGTTCCTGCATAACGGATATTTTCAGACTGTACATGCTGGGGTCCATGAAGATGCCCCAATGCCACATAATCAAAATCTTTGAAATTTTCTACGGATACTTCGTCAATTCCTCCAATGGACATATTTTCAGAATCACACCGGACTGCCCCGCGGACATACTGGTGGGCTACAAGAATATTTCTCTTTGCCTTATCCGGTTCTGTCTGTCTCATCACTGCCGCCACAGCCTCATCATAGGTCTGAATTTCTTCTTCCTTACAAAAATGCCGCACGGTGGCAGGTTTTACAAATGGAAGCAGGTATATGTCAATCTCCCCAAATTCATCTTCCACCGTCACTTTCTCCACTATACCGCCATAAGGTTTCGCCATATAGATTCCAGCCTGACTCATAATATCTGCGCCAAACCCTATCCGTTCCGCACTGTCATGATTTCCACTGATAACAAAGGTCTGAATCCCTTTTTGTGACAATTTTGTCAGAAAATCATTCAGTAAAAGAACAGCCTCTGCCGACGGCACGGACTTATCGTATATGTCCCCTGCCATCAGCACAGACTGTATATGATACTGCTCAATCGTATTTAATACCTGTTTTAAAACATATCTCTGGTCTTCTATCATGGAAAACTCATTGACCCGTTTCCCCAGATGTAAATCCGCTAAATGTAAAAATCTCATAGATTTGCTCCAAGTGTGGCTGCCATCACAGCCTTGATTGTATGCATTCTGTTTTCTGCCTCGTCAAAAACCACGGAATGCCCGGACTCAAACACTTCATCTGTCACTTCCATACAGTCCAGCCCGAATTTTTCATGAATTTCTTTTCCGATTTTTGTATTCAAATCATGGAATGCCGGCAGGCAATGCATAAATACTGCATCTTTCTTTGCATTTTCCATCAGTTTCATGGTAACTCTGTATGGCAGAAGGTCATGAATACGCTCCTCCCAGACTGCGTCCGGCTCGCCCATGGACACCCATACATCGGTGTAAATGGCGTCTGCATCCTTTGTTGCTGCCATCGGATCCTCCTCAAATTCAATGACGGCTCCTGTCTCTTTGGCAATCTCCTGACACTTTTTCACTAACCGACTGTCCGGTTGATATTTCTCAGGCGCGCAGCCCACAAAATGCATTCCCATCTTCGCACAGCCTACCATCAGTGAATTTCCCATGTTGTAGCGGGCATCACCCATATACACAAATTTCAGCCCCTGCAAGTTTCCAAACTTTTCCTGCAATGTGAGGAAATCCGCCAGTATCTGTGTGGGATGAAATTCATTGGTCAGTCCGTTCCAAACCGGAACTCCTGCATACCGGGCAAGCTCCTCCACCAGTTCCTGTCCGAATCCTCTGTATTCAATGCCGTCAAACATACGTCCCAACACCCGCGCCGTATCGGCAATACTCTCCTTCTTTCCTATCTGTGAACCGGCAGGGTCCAGATATGTAACGCCCATTCCCAAATCGTGGGCTGCCACCTCAAAAGAACATCTGGTACGTGTACTGGTCTTCTCAAAAATAACCGCAATGTTCTTTCCTCTTAAAACATCCACCGCTTCTCCTGCCTTTTTCTTAGCTTTCAAATCTGCCGCCAGATTTATCAGCGCCTGAATTTCCTCCGGTGTAAAATCCAATAATTTCAAAAAGTTCTTTCCCTTAAAATTCATAATATCCTCCATAGATTCTATATCCTGATTCCGGTTTTTCTTTATTTCATCATGTCTTTGATATACTCTAGTATTTTAATACTCTTTCCTGATTTATTCAATGCTACCAGCGAATTTCGTATATATTTTCTGCTTTTATTGATTTTTGCAGCATATTCTGCACGAAGTTTTTCCAACTCTTCTTTCTGAAATTGTAACTTCTCTTTTCCTTCCTCCATGACAATGACAATTTTCTCTCTGGTCTGTACGGTTGCTTCTTCCAGTTTTTCTTTGCCCTGTTCTGCTTTCTCCGTCACTCCGATAGCGGAATTTCCCACCACATCTTTTAACTGGTCTCCAACTCCGTGAAGCTGTTCTGCAATCCATTCCAGTTGTCCTAAGTTCTTTCTGATTCCTATCAGATGTTTCAGCGTTACTACCATATCAATAATAAGAATAATCCCGAATAGGATAATAAAAACAATCTGAAGCGTATCGGGAATTCTCTGAAGCACTGCCATAATCGGGGTATGTACCAGTTTAACGGCAAAAACCACTGCCAGTCCCCACATAATACTAAAAGAGAGACATATATATCCTCCAACGTTAAACGGCCTGTCCGAATAATCCCACCATCTCATATGAAACAGTTTATCCAGTATCCAGCCGCCAAATAGTTCGATTGCCGAACATATAACCATTCCGCCCAGAAACAGCAGGAAAATATTGTCAGAAACCGGGTGCAGCACAATCAGTACCAGTAACATGCCACAGCCATAAATGGGACAGACCGGTCCGTTTAAAAATCCTCTGTTCAACACTTTACCCAGTGTGGTTGCCACGAATGCCACTTCCACACACCATCCTAAAAAGGAATAAATAAAAAACAGTAATATTATCTCCTGAATCGAAAAAATCATATGCTTTCTCCTTATGTATACTTATTGAAACTCTAACACGCCGGTTGCTATCTTTTCCTGAAAAGCGGCGTCATGTTCCACAAACAACAGTGTGGGTTCATACTTTAAAATTAACTCCTCAATCTGTATTCTGGAAAAGATGTCGATAAAATTCAGAGGCTCGTCCCAGATATACAGATGCGCCTGCTGACAGAGACTTCCGGCAATCAGCACTTTCTTTTTCTGGCCTCCGCTGAAATCCTCCATGTTTTTTTCAAACTGAACCCGCTCAAACCCCAGTTTCCGCAAAACCGCCTTGAACAGGCTTTCATCCAATCCATTGTCTACGGCATAATCGGATAACCTGCCTTTGAGATGGGATGTATTCTGAGAAACATAAGATATTTTCAGTCCTCCGGCAATATTTATCCGCCCGGTATGATCTATATTTTCTCCACAAATAAGTTTTAATAACGTAGACTTTCCACAACCGTTCTTTCCCCGCAATGCCACCCTGTCTCCCCGGCTGACCGTAAAGGAAATATCATTGCAGACCTGATTCTCTCCATAAAACAGACGAAGATTTTTCATCTCCACCAGAACATTTCCGGAAAATTTCAGCGGTACCATCTGCAGACTGTCATATGTCTCAAGATTATGCAGTAGTTTGGATTTTTCCTCTATGGCTGTCTGCTGTCTGTTCTGAAGGTTCTTGGAGCGCTGCATCATCTTTGCAGACTTATGCCCGATATAGCCCCTGTCCAGTTTCGAGCCGGAGTTGGTCTGTCCAAACTTACTTTTCTCCACCTGATTGGACCATGCCGAAGATCGTTTTGCCGACGCCGACAGTCGTCCGATTTCTTTTTTTAACTTTTCATTTTCAGCCAGTTCAAAACTGTCCTGTAACTGTTTGTTATACCACCATGATGAAAAATTTCCGCTTTGAATCTCAATGTTGGTCTTATTGATGGAAAGAATATGATCCACACATGTATCCAGTAAATTTCTGTCATGGGAAACTAAAATAAATCCCTTTTTTCTTTTTAAATAGTCTCCCACCACCTTTCTCGCCTCCATGTCAAGGTGATTGGTGGGCTCATCAATCAGCAGGAAACGATTTGCACCTAAAAATAAAGCCGCCAGCAAAACCTTGGTCTGCTCTCCATTAGATAAGGTTGCAAAAGGCCGGTACAGTACCTCTATATCAACGCGCAGTAAAGATATTTCCTTCATAATCTCCCAATCCTCACACGTCGGACAGATTTCCTGCACAACGGAAAGGGTATCCTGACTTTTATCTTTTACTTCGTAAGGAAAATATTCAAAAGAAACATCACTGCTGATGGTGCCGCTATATTCATATTTTCCCAGAAGAAGGTTTAAGAACGTGGTCTTGCCCCGGCCGTTTCTTCCGATAAACCCCAGCTTCCAGCCGGTATCTATCTGAAAACTTACATTTTCAAAAATGTTATCATAACTGCCTTCATAAGCGAAGGTTAAATTTGCCACCTGAATCAATTCTCACACCTTCTTTCTGCCATAAATTTCGTCTGTAGTTTTTTCTTCAGAACAGAATTTTTCCTGAAAAACTGTTTTTGCCTTTAAAATTTCTATGATATAAACAAAATTGAGTCGCAAGAAAGTAATTTCCAACGGCTCAACTTAGAGTTATTATATCAATATTACAATCTGTTTACAACATTATTTTTCTTTTGTATATTTCATTCGGATCCATGTTTTATTTTTACTGCGCTTACCATAACGAATACCGTCTACAATTCTTATTTTCTCAATGATACAGGTAGTTCCTTTTTTCAATTTTCCCATTGGAGTATATTTTTTTGACGCCCTGTCCCGGCTGATGACACCTGCCCTGGTGGTTACCACTTTATACGGACAATAACTGTTGGCGATTCCTTCTGCAATGGCCTGCCCCATCTTTTTATAATTATATTTTTCCACATCATCCGCATCATCCACAAAACAACATTCCACAATCATGGCAGGTGCCGTCGTGGCATTTAAAAACATAAGTTCCGGCCGGTATTTTACCCCGCGGTTTCTAAAGCCCAGACGGGAAACAGATTTACATACGTCTTCTGCCGTTTTTACCGGTCCCAGTTTCTCGCTGTATACCAGCACTTCCACCCCTCCGGTTTCTCCGTCCCCCTTTAGGTCATTTCTTCCCACATTAAAGTGAATCGAAACATCCAAATCCACTTTGTGGGCATTGCACATCCTTACAATTTTTTCCAGTATATCTATCTGGCTTCTGCCGTCATTGACTGTACAGTCATATACCTTAAATCCAAACAGCTTCAAATACTTTTTTACCTGTTTTAATACCTTACGGTTTTCCTTTGATTCTTTAATCAGCCCTACAGCCCCGCTTCCGATTTTTCCATCCGGGTTATGTCCGGCATGCACATTGATGGTCCACATACTTTTGCTCCCTTCAAAATCCTATTATCAGCACCTTTATAAAGTATGCAGAACCGTCTGCCATGTTCCCTTTTCTTCTTTAATCCGACAAATTTATGCTGTTTTTTATTTACACGGTTGTTTTATTTACCACAAAATTATAATCTACCAAAAGCCAGTTGCTTCGGAACAACTGCATAATCTGCCAGTACGACGCTCCTCTTAAATTGTATTCATAGATTAATTCCAGCTTTGCCGCAATACTTCTGGGGTCCTCAAACCATACCTCATGCTCCACACCATTTTCCATATAATTAAAATAAGGGCTTTGCGCCACTTCATCAAACTGTATGACTGCTCCCCTTTCTACAGCCAACTGAACCGCCTCGATATTTCCCAGTGTTTTTGCTCTGGTAATTCCACGCTGATAGGGAAGGGGCCAGTCGTACCCGTAATTGGGTATGCCCATATTGATTTTTGTGGATTCAATTTCTGAAACCGCATAATCAAGCACCTGACGCACCTTATTTATGGGTGCGACAGCCATAGGCGGGCCGTAAGTATAACCCCATTCATAAGTCATTACCAGCACACTGTTGGCAATCGCTCCCAATGCTCTGTAATCCTTTCCCTCATACAAAAGTCCCGGCTGGTCCGCACTGGTTTTTGGCGCCAAATCAACGGAAACCGAATACCCATTGGCATTCATTGCCTCCGTCACCGCTCTCACAAATTCCACAAAGGTATTTCTGTCTTCCGCCTTTATAAACTCAAAATCAATATCCATTCCCAGAAACCCTTTTGTCCTCATTGTGGCAAGCAAATTCCCAATCAGCGTATTGACTGCCTCCCGGTTGTTGATTAACCCGGAAATCAACTCATTGTTAAATGTCCCGGAAGCATCAAAAGGTGTCAGGGTCAATATGGGTTCCGCCCTGTTTTGCCGCGCTGCTTCTATCATAAAAGTATCATCCAATTCCGGTGGCACCAGACCGCCCTCCGTGGTAAATCCATAGGAAAATACCGCCAGCTCCGACAGGGAAATTAACGTCTGTTCCAGCACATAAGGACTGATAAAGGGATAGGCAAATCCTCGAAAGTATGCACTTCTCCGATTTTCACGCACGCCTCCCTCATCGATTAACAACGCCTGCCCCACTGCCAGTGTGTATGGATATACCAGTTGATTGTCATAGATTACGGACTCTCTGCTCACACCAAACCGGGTCGCAATTTTATCTACCGTATCTCCCTCTGTTACAACATAAATCTGCATAAAAAACACCCGCATACATTTACTTAAATATATGCGGCCTTATAGCTATTTAGAAAATTTTTAAACCTGTTTCCTTATAAAAACCTCTCTTATTTGTGTATTAAAAAAAATCCAACCGCACCTTTTTTCCAAAAGCTTCTGCTACTTTAATTATAAAGTCAAGACTTGGATTATAGTTTCCACTTTCTAACCGTGATATATTTGATTTCTTAGTTCCAATCCGCTTCGCAAGTTCTTCCTGCGTAAGATTTTGTTCCAACCTTGTTTTAATAATTAAAGAAATCAACTCATATCTGGGGCGCAAACGTTCGTATTCCTCTTTAAACTGTTCATCCTGAAGCAGTTTGTCTTTCAAATGCTCCATAGAAATACTGGTCTTACTCATTTTCACTCCTCCTTATAAAATCATCCATATATCTTTTTGCCCTGTCTAATTCTTTTTTCGGTATTTTCATTGTTTTTTTAACAAATCCATGTAGTAAAATTATTTCCTGATGATAATGTATAAAATAAAAGATTCTCGCGATATCATTCGCAAACTTTATTCTTAATTCATAAATTCCCTTATACTTTTTATTTTTTATTTTTTTTACATAAGGCTCACGTAACCGGGGGCCATATTCTTGTAATAATTCTATATCATTAAAAGCTTTTACTCTTAGTTTTGGTTCTAAACTAAGTAAAAATTCCTCTACCGGACATTTCCCATTACCTTTTATATAATGTCTTACTGTATATATAATAATCTCCTTTCTTAAAAGTTATCATATACGATTACTTTTGTCAATTTTTTTTTCACACTGCACCGTAACGCCATTCTATTAAAGCAATTATCATATTGTATTAATATTTTGTAAATTGTTTGTGACTTAGTTCTTGTAAAATTGAAAACTATAGATTTCTCTAAATCTTCAATGAGAACAAATGCATTTCCGCACCTCTGATATCTTAGAATATTTTTATTATTATAGAAATTCCTATAATTTTCCTATAATAAAAAAGTACCTGATGAAAGTCATACACTTTGAAATCAGGTACTTTTTTATTATCAAATTTTAAATTCAGTTCTATTTAAAGAAATAGAAGTACAACTGTGTTAAGTAGCCCTGTGCCGGAAAAGTCATGGCAAACACAAGGGAAACAATGGTCATCAGTTTAATCAGAATATTGATGGACGGTCCGGATGTATCTTTGAACGGGTCGCCTACGGTATCGCCCACTACGGCTGCCTTGTGCGCCTCGCTGCCTTTTCCACCGGCAAAACCTCCTTCAATATACTTCTTGGCATTGTCCCACGCACCACCTGCATTTGACATAAAGACAGCCAGCATCACACCGCACACCAATGCACCGCACAGCATTCCTCCAAGAGCTGCTGCTCCTAAAAGATACCCAACTGCGAGTGGTGTTACCACTGCCATCACTCCCGGCAAAATCATCTCATGAAGTGCAGCCCGGGTGGAAATACCGACACATTTTTTATAATCCGGTTTTGAAGTGCCTTCCAATATTCCCTTATTTTCCTGAAACTGGCGACGGACTTCTTCTATCATTTTATTGGCAGCCCTTCCTACCGAACTCATTGTAAGGGCTGAAAACATAAACGGAAGCATACCGCCAATAAAAAGTCCGGCGACCACAGATGCTGATAAAATATTAATACCGGAAATCCCTGCCACCTCTGCATATGATACAAACAAAGATAAAGCCGTAAGGGCAGCGGAACCAATGGCGAAACCTTTTCCAATAGCAGCCGTAGTATTTCCCACGGCATCCAGTTTGTCTGTAATATCCCTAACGCTTTCGTCCAAACCGGACATTTCCGCAATACCACCGGCATTGTCGGCAATCGGACCATAAGCGTCTACTGCAATCGTCATTCCCGTGGTAGACAGCATTCCCACTGCTGCCAGCGCAATACCGTACATTCCGAGAAATGCATAGGATAGAAGCACTCCCATCACAATAAATAATATGGGAATGGCTGTAGATTTCATACCTACAGAAAGACCGCTGATAATGTTTGTGGCAGAGCCGGTCCGGGAACTTTCGGCAATCTGTTTTACACTCTGATATTTCTCAGATGTATATATTTCCGTTACTTTTCCAATGGCAGTACCCACCACAAGACCTGACAGTACAGCAAAGAACGCTCTGAAATTTCCAAACAACTGATAACTTAACACAGCGGAAGTGATGACTACTATGGCTGTTGCACTGTACTCTCCTGTATTTAATGCTCTCTGCGGATCGGAACTTTCCTTTCCCCTGACAAAAAATGTGGCAATCACAGAAGCCAGTACACCAATGGCTGCTATGGCAATTGGAAACATCATGCGCTCCATACCAATTCCATCATCTGCAACGAAGGATGCAACTGCCAGTGTAATGGCAGATACCAGTGCGCCTACATAACTTTCAAAAAGATCTGCACCCATACCGGCAACGTCCCCCACATTGTCACCCACATTATCCGCAATGACCGCCGGGTTACGCGGGTCATCTTCCGGAATCCCCGCTTCCACTTTTCCTACCAAATCCGCACCCACATCAGCAGCTTTTGTATAAATACCGCCGCCTACACGGGCGAACAGTGCAATGGAAGATGCTCCCAAACTAAATCCTGTAAGAATGCTGACCGCTTCTTCGGTAAACCCTGATGTGTTCATCACGATAAGCAGAATCACGCTAAGCCCCAACACACCAAATCCGACCACACACAATCCCATGACTGCTCCACCGGAGAAAGCAATGGAAAGCGCCTTATTCATCCCCTTTTCTTTCGCGGCATTTGCCGTGCGTACATTTGCCTTTGTGGCAACATTCATGCCTGCATAACCAGCCAGCGTGGATAAGACAGTACCTGCAAGAAAGCATACTGCCGTCAGCCAGTCAATACCCACGCCCAATACAATAAAAAGTATCACTACAAATATAATTAAAATTTTGTACTCTGCAAACAGAAATGCCTTTGCTCCTTCTGCAATGGCATCCGCTATTTCTTTCATTTTTTCGTTTCCTGCATCATATTTATTTATCTTCCTTGCCTTAAACACAGCAAAGATAACTGCGATAACTCCCGCAATGAGAGCAAAATAAATGTAATTTCCCATGATTCTCTCCTTTTAAATTTATTTCTCCTGTTTTGCCAGACTGCATTTTGTTAAAATAATAACAATCTTTTATTTTCAATACTTTAGCACTAACCATAAAATATTGCAACTAGAATCCTTCGTGTATTTTCAACAGTACTTTTATCAATTTTTAAGAGAATAATAAGTTAACTTTTATTTTTAATATATGCATATTTGTATTTTATATTTTTTTAAGTGTGTGTTATAATAGTCGCATATTTGTAAAGGTTTTACTTTACAAAATTAAATATGACTGAAAAATATGAGAAAGGAGTACTATTATGAGACATGAGATTGATCACATTGATGAACAGATCATTAAACTGTTACATAACAATGCCCGCATTCCCTTGAAATCTATTGCAAATCAGGTATTCTTATCTTCCCCTGCCGTATCCGCCCGTATTGAGCGTTTGGAACAGGCAGGAATTATCATGGGATACACCGCAAAAGTGAACCCTGCAGAATTAGGTTACCACATCAAGGCATTTATTAATCTGGAAGTAAATCCGGACCAAAAAAAGGAATTCTATCCTTACATAAAAAAATGCAACAATGTGGTGGAATGTAACTGCGTGACCGGAGAATATGCCATGCTGATTGAGGTAATGTTCAAAAGTACCGAGGAATTGGATCACTTTATTGGCGACCTTCAGACCTTTGGCAGTACAAAGACACAGATTGTTTTCTCCACTTCCGTGGAACACCGGGGCATACCTATGTCAGAAGATGAAATTTAATAACAGCGGAATGGGTTCTAACATATTTAGTTCACATTCCGTCTTTTTGTTTCATATATGAAACAGAAAGCGTTTGCTTAATTTTCCCAATATAAGGAGACTGTTTATGACTAACCAAGAAGAAATAAATTATATGATCCATCTGCTAAAATGTGCCGTCAGCGATGAAACTCCCCAAATTCCCACTGCGAATTTAGACTGGGACTTCATTTTCCAACTGTCGCTCAGACATCGGATCACTTCCACTTTTTATTTCGGCATCAAAAAACTTCCGGAAAGCACCGTCAGGAAAATACCGCATATGGATGCCTACATTTCTTCTTATAAGATGAATCTGGTCTCTGATGCCAACCGTGCATATGAATTAGAACGTTTGCAACCTGTTTTGATTCAACACAATATCGACTATATGTTTTTGAAGGGAAGTGTTATCAAAAATTACTATCCTGATACATCTATGCGATACATGAATGATATGGACATTTTATTCCGGGGGGCTGATTTTAAAGTTATTGATCATATTTTTGAGGATTTGGGATATGAGATACTTCATAAGGATGCAAAAGATACTGCTTACAAAAATCCTATAAATAAAGTAGTTATTGAAATGCAGCCACACCTGATTGACATGGGATATACCCGGTGGTATGACTATTTAGAGAAAATATGGGAAAAGTGTACGCATAAAGGCAATGCCTATGAAATGTCTCAGGAAGATTTTTATATTTACCATATCATTCATATGGCAAAACATTTTTTAAACGGTGGTATCGGTCTGATACATATGATTGACGTGTATATTATGCTGAAAAATTTTCAAATAGATTTGGATTATGTAAACAACCAGTTGAAGGAAATCGGTCTGATCCGATTTCAGCAAACAATCAGACTTCTGATCCGTCATTGGTTTTCCTCCGAGGATTTACACTGGATTTCTGACGAAAATATGCTCTCCTCTGAAGAAATAAAATTACTTACAAAATATATTTTAAGAGGCGGTGCCTTTGGCTCCAGAAAACAACAGGAAATTAATCATATCGTTTCAAGAGGAGACGAAAAACGTTCCATAAGAAAGAAACTCTTTCCTAATATGACAATCATGGTTAATTATTATGGCCAGTCTCTGAGACGGTATCCTTTTCTGCTGCCTTTTTACTGGATTCGTTTAAATATAAGCCGTTTACTACATTTGAATAAAGAAAGCAAAACGATCATAAATAACATGAATTCCATCTCGGAAAAAGATTTGTCTGAAACGAAAAGAATTATGGATATCTGCGGACTATAAGGGAGAAGGTATTTTCCTGAAACCAACATAACTCACATATCCAATCATCACTCCGAAAGTATTTAATATCACATCATCAATGTCCAACTGCCCCAATGCAGTTGCATATTGCAATAATTCAATAAAAACAGAAAGGAAACATCCGGATAAAACGGCTTTCCATCCATTCCATTTTGAAAAACAGGGAATCAGTATCCCATAAGGAATGAACAATGCCACATTCCCCACAAGATTTTTTACAAACCAGTCATTGACGGCATGGGCTTTTTTTACATAATCCGCAATCGTCCAAAAAGGCACCCATTGAGGCGCAAGCCTCGTAACCGCCTCTCCGTGAATCAGATTTTTCAGAGTTTCCACAGTCATCCCTGTGGGGAATTTAAACACTAAAATAAGAAAGAGCAGAAAAAGATATATGATAAAAAATAGTATCGTTATCTTTTTCCACTCTTTCCTTTTATTCTTCATTCTGACGGATATCCTTTTCTGCTTCCTCTTTTTCTTCCTGCTCCCGTTCTCTTTGAAGGGCTAATTTCTGTTCCTCTGTAGTTTCCAACGCAATTTTCTTCGACACACTGCGGCCTTTATTTCTAAATTCTTTTTCGGAAACCATTCCATACTCGCCATACCCCTCATCTCCGTAGGCTCTTCTTCCATAACCGTAACCATACTTTCCATAGCCATACCGGCCGTAATACCTGCTTCCATATCCTTTATTGTATCCGTAACTGTAATGTTTTCCATATCCGTATGTCAGGTTCAGTTTTCCCACGCTGCTGTTCAATACACAGCCGATAATCGGCGTTCTCGTATAGGAAAACTCCTGTAGCGTATCGATAATTTTATTGACCTTTACAAAGTCTTCCTTAACCACATAGACGACGCCATCACTATATTTTGCCAATATGGCTGCATCAGAGAGTTCACTGCACGGTGGAGCATCAATAATTACATAGTCAACCACTTCTCTGCTTTCCTCAATAAAACGCTCCATCTGAGAAGAATTTAAATACTGTACGGCATTTTTAGACGGTTCATTTGGCGCCAGCAGCAGCACTCTCGTTCCTTCCAAATTGACAATCGCCTGACTGCTCTTTATTTTTCTCTCCAGAAAATCTTCCATTTTATATGGGTTTATTTTCTGCTCTACCATTTTGTGAAGAGACGGTTTTCTCAAATCCCCATCGATCAGCATCACTTTCTTCTGACTTTTGGACAGGGAATAGGCAAGATTCAATGCCACTGTACTCTTTCCTTCCCCATCAGACGTGCTGGTAACCAGAATCACTTTATAATGATTCTTCTCCAATTCTTTTTCACATCTGGAATTAATGGAACGCATGGCTTCCAGATATCGGAAACCTACTTCTTTATTTAAAATGGAACAGTTCTTTAACTGTCTGTTTTTTCCGTTCAGCACTACGCCCGGAAGCATTCCTAAAAAGGTCATGTTCAAACGTTTTTCCACATCTTCCCGATTTTCAATTCTCTTCACAAAAAATGCATAAGCCACAATCGGAATCACGCCGATAAACATACCGATAAAAATAAACATAATTGTATCTTTTACCGGGCTATATGGATTTACCGGAACTGTAGGCACTGCCGGTTCTTCCAACACATCCAGTTTTGTATCTCCGATGACAAATTCCGCCACACTGTCGTAGTTCTCCATCACAGACTGTACCACTTTGTAACTCATTTCGGCATCGGAACCGGAAGTCATAATACTTAAAATATTCGTATCCGGAACCGCTGAAATAGTAATTGTACAGGGAATCTGACTGATTCCCAAATCTGTTTTGATAATCTCGTAAAAGACCTCATTGTTGATTAAGTAATTAAAACTTACGCTTAAAACCGAGGCTAACTGACTGTTATTGGTATATGTCTGGTCTTCAGTTCCGTCATACTGAGGCGCCGTAATGGAGAAGGTGGCACGGGTCTGATACTCAGGCACATAGTTTTTTCTGTATCTCTGGTATCCCACAATTCCCATTACAGCCATCATAATCACCATAATGAACCAAAGTTTCTTAAAAGCTTTAAAAAATCCTGTGATGATTTGGGCAAGGTTAATCGGTTCATTTCCTGCACCTTCAGGAGCATTATAACGACTGGTCATAAACTTCTACCTCCCTTTCCTCCAGAATTTTAAACATACTGTTTTTATCTTTGACTCTTATTACCTTATAATCATTCAATACACAGCCCAAAAATTTGCTGTTGGAATCATTCATGACATTGATACTGTCTATAATGTCTTTTTCGTAGGAATAATCCTGCCTGATGACCAGCATGGAAAAGTCTGCCAGATCCACGATTGCCTCCGCATCTGATACCATGGACATTGGCGGTGTATCAATCACCACATAATCTGCCATTTTACTGCACTTTCGAATCAGATCCTTCATTGCTCCTGATTTCATGAATTCATATGTACTGCTATGTCCTTTTGTAGACATAATCAGGTCTACTCCAAAACGGTCATGATACATGACCTCATCCAATCCACATTCTCCCTGAAGCAGTTTTATCATATCTGTCACTTTGTTCTTTGGAATGTCCAGCATCTTATACATGGCGGGCTTTCTCATGTCCGCATCAATAACAATCACTTTCTTTCCTTCTTTTGCCAAAGACAAAGCCAGATTCAATGCTACTGTAGATTTTCCTTCATTTTCACAGACACTGGAAACCAAAACAATATTTTTCTCCGGATGCCTGTCATGTTCATATTCTATTTTAATTCTGATATTGTTAAACGCCTCGATAAACTTAGGAGACATTACCGGACTGGTAATCAATAATGCCTTTACACCCTGCACAATTTTTGATTTTACCGTTTTGTTCTTCTTCTCATGATAAATCGTTCCCAGCAAAGTGGTCTCCAACTGTTCTTCCACTGCCGCCTCTGTTTTAATAGTTTTACGCATGACACTGATTGCTGACAGAATGAGCAATGTAATCATCCCACAGACTACTCCCACCATCAGTGACTTCTTTCTTGGCATCAGCGAATTGTCTGCATGGGTCGGTACGATGGGAGCCTCCAGCAGTTCAAATACCGCATCGGAGGTCAGATATTCTGACAAATCCACATAGTTGGTCATAATGGAGCCGATGGCCTGAAAAGATAAAACAGGATCCTTGGAAGTCACCGTTACTTTCATCAGATTGGTTTCCTCAATCAGCGATATGTTCATAGCAGCATCCAGGTTGGATACATGCAAATCCTTTCTGATTTTATTATTCATAATATCTGAGTTCATCAAATTTTGAAATACGGTTACCACACTGGTTGCAAACTGTTTATTACTGTATACATACCCCGTACTCTGCTTCGGAGTGACAACATAAATACCTGTGCTGGTATACTCCGGCACGTAGGAGGCGCTGATATATGCATGACTAATCATCACACCCATGGCCGACACCATCAGTATAATCCACCAGCTTCTTATTAAATCTTTTAATAAACTAAATAAATCGATGTTTCTTAAATTTAAGATTTTCTTATTCATACTTACTCCTCTACCATCACTGTCAGATAAGCAAAACCTTCATTGTCATCTTGATCCGTAACTCTGTACTCTACCAGATAGCACCCCGGCTTACGGGTTTTCACAGAAGAACTGCTCACTTCCACTTCTCTCGTCGCTATCCTGTTCCCCTGATTATCCTTTGCTTCTTTCACATATTCTTCCGGATTAAACTCGTCTCCTGTTTTCAAATATTCAATATTTTTCGTCAGTGTAATTTCCGGGCTCAGGTTATTTTCCTGCTTGATAACAACCACGGATTTCAATGTAACTGTATCACCTAAACTGTTGGTCACCTGTGCAGTTATCGTGTTATCCCCTGAAATATTAGTAGAAATTTCTTTAGACAATATTTTTACTTTTTTGCTAATATCTCCATCAATCACATCTTCCGCCCCGATAATATCCTTGACGCTCATCTCAGAACCGGTCTCAAAGCAAAGAGACTGTTTTAACACAAACCGTGGCGGTCTGTAATCGGTCAGCCGGATGTTTCTGGAAGCCTTTACCACATGATGGTCCGAATCACTGACTGCGTAGGTAACTTTGCAGATTTTCTTTTCCTTATCAATAAATTTGGATATGGACTCCACCACAATTTTATCAGTAATGTCACCATCTTTGTCATCTTTTGCCACTACGTCTTTCAACAGGTCTTCATCCATGTTTTTTACCGATACGTCAATCTGCTCTTTTCCAATTTCAATGACAGGAATGGTGCTGTCCGCATTTTTCTTATTGTTATGCCAGTTCCATGTATAGACCGCAATAGACACCACAAACAGGGTAATAATTGCATATTTTACGATTTTCATTTATTTTCTGCGCCGGATATGATTTTTAGAAACGGCGCTCTCCTTTCTACAACTAAAGACATTTTTCCACACATATATTTTAACAAAAGAGAAAGCGTCTGTAAACACAGACGCCTGTTTTGACTTGTCTTCTCTAGTAAAAATTTTCTTAGATTATTTCTCCATACTATGGGGATCAAGAAGGAAGTCATATATATTAATGGTCAAAATGCCATAGTCATCGTAATGCGCAGGAACAATATCTTTCGTAATAACAATCTTCTTAAAGGAGTCATCAATCTTTCGGAACGGTCGAATCTCCTGCTCATGCTTTTTTTCGTCAGGAATCGCATAAGCAGACTGAAGATAATAACGGTTGGAACCCATATTGCATACGAAATCAACCTCCAACTGTTTTCTTATACTCTTACCAGTCTTATCCTTTTCCGAAACAGGAATAACCCCCACATCTACGCTATATCCACGCATACGAAGTTCATTATATATCACATTTTCCATAGCGTGCGTTTGCTCAAACTGTCTGAAATTAATTCGTGCGTTACGAAGTCCTAAGTCAGTGAAATAATATTTTTTTGGCGTTTCAATATATGCCTTGCCTTTTATGTCATAACGCTGTGCGCACTCAAGCAGGAAGGAGTCTTCTAAATAGCCTAAATATCTCTTAATTGTAACTGCGGTAATTTTAGAATTCTTTACGCTCCTAAAGGTGTTCTTAAGTTTTTCCGGATTGGTGAGGGATCCAATCGCAGAGGAGAGAATATTAAGCAAATCCTCTAACTCTCCGATGTTACGAACCTTGTTGCGCTTCGAAATATCTCTTATATATATTTCAGCAAATAAATTAGCAAGTATCGCAGCTTTGTCGCCGGGTTCATCCCGAAGCACGACCATGGGGATTCCTCCGTAGAGCATATATTCTGATAACCCCTCATACTTATCTCCATGATAAGCAGACATAAATTCTGAAAAACTAAGTGGAAACATATGAATCTCGTCACCACGTCCTGCAAACTCGGTTATGATATCTGAAGATAGGAATTTCGCATTACTTCCGGTAACATAAACATCCATATTATCCTTTCGAAGATATCCATTGAGTACCGATTCAAAACAATCCAACATCTGCACTTCATCGAGGAGAAGGTAGTACATCTCATCGTCCACGATTTTCTCACGAATATACGCCATAAACTTTTCAGGATCTACCTTTTTATTTTTCTTGTCCAGTTCAATCAGACTTTCTCCAATTAAGTAAAGATCATCTGCAGAATCAAATGCAAATCGAATAATATGCTCCTGATCAATGCCGTTTTCTAATAAATGCTGATAGAACAGTGTATTAAGCAGGTAGGACTTTCCACATCTACGGATACCGGTAATAACCTTAACAAGTCCGTTGTGACGTCTCTTAATTAACTTATTCAAATAAAAGTCACGCTTAATTTCCATATCAACGCTCCCTAATATAGATTTTTGCAACTGGTTGCAGTTTTCTATCATAGATTATCACGTGAAGAGCGAAAAGTCAATTTCTATAAAGGATTTTTGCAACTGGTTGCAGTTTTCTATATTAGAATACCTATCCCATACCAATCATATTTTACATTAATTAATATTCCTGCTACACTCAACAATACACCCAGAAGCAACAACAGAATGTACTTTTTCTTACTTATTTGATTCCAAATCTCATGTTTTTTAATATAATTTCCAATAAAGAAATATGGCATTCCGGCTAATAAAAAATTCCCTCTCAAATGCCAATTGTCCGGAAAAATTCCTGTTACAATATTCTTTCCCGACTCCATTCAGATGCCTCTCCTATAACTTTTCCCGAAGCACCACCACTAACTATAGATTTTGGGGGAATATCTTTTCTAATTAATGTTTGTGCTGTCACTAACGAATCTTTTCCAATCGTGACTCCCTTTAACACACAAATGTTAGAAGTTAACCATACATGGTCTTCAATAATGACCTCTTTCGGTTGGTTGATACATTTTCCATCTTTATCTTTTATTTTATGAAAATCACTATCATAAACAATTACATTCCTTCCAATCATTACATCTTCTCCAAAAGTCATCTTTTTCTCAACAATAATAACACTTCCACCATTTGCAGAAAAAAATCCATTTACAAATTTTGCGTTAGGTTTTATTTCAAAAACAGTATTATAGAATAGATTACATCCACCTTTCGCTTCCCAAACTGCGTTTTTCTCAATTCTAACATGTGTTTCTGCCTTAGATCCTTTGAGTTTATTAATACCAATCTCCAAATCTCCGCCTTTAATATAAATTTTAGCAGTCTTATCCAGATTAATAATTGCATTCTTATATGGTATGATTTTCCCTTTGCCCTCGCGCACTACATTTTTACACATATAATTATAGAATAAAAATTTAAGTCTTGAAATTTGATTGTCATTCTTCAAAAATCGATAAATTTTTCCACCGTTTCTCCTAATTCTCCTATATATTTTTTTTATTTTTGATGATTTAATACACTTTTTAACACAATAACTAAACGGTTTTTTGGTTAACAATTTAAAAAATTTCTTCTGCTTTGCAGTTTTCTCCGGGTTTTGCAATAATGCTTTATTTCCTGGCAAAACATCTTCTATATTTTTCTCTTGAATCTCAAACGCATCTGAGGACATGTCAAATATTTCTTTTCCTCTCTCATTATTTATTAAGACTACTGATATTCCTTTAAACATATCGTTAGTAGTTTGATTTTTTATTCCCCAAAAATCTCCAATTGTAACATCTGCCCCAATTCTAGGTAAAACTTTATATTTACAATGATAACAGGATTCTCTTGTGTATAAATCATTATAGATAAATCCTCTTACCCACCAATCAGTATTTTTATCTTCTAAACTATATTTACCATTTGCAAAACTAACTTTACTAGCTAGGCTCTGCCAACCTCTGGTTTTATCTTTCAAATGAACTTCCGTTATTTTCGATTTGTACTTATTTTCTAATTCATCTAAATAGGCTTTAAATGCCTTTGGTGAATTTATACTTCTACATATAAAATCCATATAATAAACTTTTTCCGCTTTCTTACCCAAATACATTTGTAATGCAGCATTTTGGCAAGGTGTCCCGCAAAACAAGACTTTTTTCTCTTCTTCCAATGCTTTTTTAATTTCCTTATATATTCCTTCTGTATTGCTTTGAAAATACTTAGACCCTTTTATTTTTTTTAATTCTTCTTCATTATGAGCTAACATGTGATATGCTGATTTCCAATCATCACTATAAGCACATCCTGCTACAACGCCACCTCTTTTAATAAACTGTAATGCTATTTCATAAAAAACTCCACCTGATGTACTGGTTATTCTATTTTCATCATCTTTACTCCATACCGCATATACTTTAGGCTGATTTCCACGTGTGACTTGTTTCATATTTAATGAAGGACAAACTTTTAAGCACTTATTGCATTGAATACATTTATCATAATTTACATCCGGATACCAGAATCCTTGTTCATCTGTTTTATATTCTATAGCATCTACCGGGCAGACATCAGCACACATTTTACATCCTGTACATTTTTCTTTTGAAATACTCTCAATCATTTTTCCCTTACTCCTCTTTTATAATTGTGTAAAATCGCAATTTTCTGGATCATAGCGCAATCTGCTGTTAATATTAATTTTATCTATTGCTTCAATTTCTTCTGCAAGTAATTGAAAATCATATACGTCAAAATTTTCTTGAAAATGCTCTACATTCGATGTATTTACAATAGGAATCTTTCCAGTTTGTATATGCCATTTAATAATAATTTGAGCATTATTTTTTTTATACTTCTCTGCCAATTTAGGAATTACCGTTTTTGATAACCGTTCATCCATTCTTCCCGTTGGAGTGTATGACATCACTTGAATATCATTATTTGCACAGTACTCTACTAGTTCTTTTTGTGTAAAAAGCGGATGGCATTCAAACTGATTTACCATAGGCATTATCTCAGCATTTTTCTTTATTTCTTCTAAATGCCTGATATTACAATTACAAACACCTATCGCTTTTACTTTACCTTCTTTATATATTTTTTCCATTTTTTTCCATGTGTCAATATACCTCTCTGAAACAGGCCAATGCATTAAGTACAAATCCACATAATTTGTTCCTAAATTTCTCAAACTCTCATTTAACCCCTCTTCTACGGTTTCACTATATTGATGGTTATTACATACTTTTGTTGTTATAAAAAAATTCTCTCTTCCATTCTTCCTGATGGCATCACCTATCATTTTTTCACTGCCTGCATAAGCTCTGGAGGTATCAATAAGCAATGGCTTAGACAAAAAATCGGCCTGGAGTATTTTTTTTAAACCTCTATCTTTTTTTACTTGAGCTTTGTTTTTTAATATGTTCTTAACCCAATATTTTATGATTGTCTTATTTGAATATTTATCATACATATATGTAAGGACTATGGCTGATCCATATCCTATTTGAGGAATTTCAATTCCATTTCTTAATGTAAAACGCCTCTCCATCTCAGCCTCCTAAATGAAATACTCTTTTTACCATACCTAATGCACATTTAAATTCCTCTGTTTTTCTAAACACAATATAGAGTAGTAAATTAGGTATTGTCATACACATAATAAAATTTAATACAATCTGCGTTATTCCTGTCACAGGTACCATACTGCAAATTCCATAGGTAATTCCACAAGAAATAGCAGTCCAAAACATATGTTTAATTGTTTCAAACACATATTCCCGGTAATTACGTTTAAACATTATTTTAAACAAGTTGTTAATCAACCAAGGCATGGAAATACAGACATAACTGACAATTGTTGATAACAAAATTCCGTACATACCAATTTCAATAACTTTAACAAAAAATATGTTTAAAATCAAATTTACTGTTGCTCCAATCAGTGGTCGAAAACGATCTTCGTGCCATATGCCTCCTGCATCTTTATATGTGGCCCATATCATAGATAATTCACACACATAAAAATAGATACAAAACATTATTACAACCAGCATGTCAAACATATTTTCTTTCCCTACCCACATATACATAAAAGGTTGGTATAAGCATAAAAAGCATACTGTTGAGATATGAATCAACCATGTGACAACAAATGTCATCACTCTAAAATCCTTATAATTTTTATCCAAGGATTCTGTTACCAGACTATTTCCAATTCCCGCCATGCACGAATTAAAAATAATAGAAATAAATCCCATGACAGAAGATAAAATATAATAATAATTGTTATACATTCCTAATAATGTTAAACCTAAAAATGCAGAGATTACAATAGAATCTGCAGAATTAACAACAACTCCACCTAATCTTGCTGTAAACAAATCCATAACTCTATGATTTATCGTAGAAATTTCTTTTTTATCCAGTTTTCCTTTTGCTTTATATTGAGGATATTTTTTCGTGACAATAATTGACGTTATTATATTTGTTAAAACTGTTGTCATAATAGTAACAACAAGATATAAATAATAGTTGCCTACCAATATTAACAATACCGCTTGAATGACATATTGAATCGTTGAAATAATTAATGTTATTTTACTGGATATATCATTTCTCTGATGTGCTGACAACAAACTATTTTTATAAGCGAAAAGCCAATATGATAATACAGTTGCAGATAAATTTAATAAATATAAAATATATATATTTATATCTTCTGGAACTGTTCCTGTAATCAGCTTCGGAACAAATGGTAAAATAATTAGTCCTAATACCAAAATTACTAATCCGATAATTCTATAGTAAAATCTATATAATGCCATCAGGGCACATATTTTTTCTTTATTATCTTCAGCAATTGGTTTATACATACTGAATACCATCGCTGAACCGACTCCAAGTTCTACCAGATTTAAAACGCTGAGAACAGATGTAAATAGGCTGTTTAGCCCTAAATATTCCATTCCTAACGTATATATAAAAATTGTTCTAAGAACAAAAGGTCCCAGTATTTGATATATTTTTACTGCCACTCCAAAAAAAATATTTCTTGTCGCATTTTTTGTTCTTTCAATTTTCATTATAAATCTCCTGTATTTTCTTCCGTCTTTTAACAATAGAATATAAATAGATAGTTCAATTAATAATGCTTTGATAATGTTATTAGTTTATGTAACGCATTTTGAAATCTCTCTCCATATACTGGCATTGCTTCCCTTAAATCCCTGACTATTTTATGCTCGTTTTTCATAATCCACTGAAAAGCATTTAATAACCTTTCATCATTATCCAGACTTGAAGCCGACACAACATAGTTTTTATATGTTCCAAACAGATCCATCGCAATTCCCTTGGACTTAATTGAGTATCCTGCAACCAATGTAGGCACAAAAGATGAATATGCCGCAATTGTTGCATGAGTTCTGGCCCCTATAAAGAAACGGCATTTTGAAATAATCCATTTCAATTCTTCGCAATTACAATCATCTATCTTCATAACTCTATCTGTTGTTTTATATTTCTCATATAATACTTCAAGCACAATTCTATCATCATTTCCCTGCCATATTACATGTGGTATAAAAGCAATATTCATATTTGTATTATCAATTATGTAATCAATTAGTTTACAGTAGTTTTCCATTACAATACCACTTTTTTTCTCATTATCCAAAACCATAGGGCTTACATTAATTCCTACTGTATTTCCTTCTATAAATAACTTAGGTAATTTTGTTTCTTTTTTGTCTAGGAAAAAGGCTGAATCACAAGTTAATACAACATTATCTGTAATCCCATATTTTTCTAAATTTGATTGAGACAAAGTTTCTCTAACAGTAATTAAGTCAAATTTCTTAATATCTTCTCTTAATCGCTTATTTTTCAAAGTTTCTTCTTCAATAGAACATCCCCATAGAACGGTTTTCGCTCCTTTTTTTCTAAAGTATTGATGACTTTCAATTAATTCTTCTAATAGCCAATCCATATTTGCATTAACATAACAATAATTATCCCCCCCTATAGATAACGCAATACTGTTTTTTATATCCTTCTTAATTTTCCAACATGCCGCCGGAAACGGACTCGCATATTTAGATTTAAATCTGTACTTAAATGCATATTTAAGGTACTCCACTGTCGTCTTTTTATATTCTTTTACAGAAATAAGTTTATCACATATATGATCTATATGATATTTTTTATCCGCTTTCACAGCAGAAGACAACAGTATTGTTTTATAATTATCATTCAACATCTTGCATGTGCTTCTAACAATTGCTTCGCAACCATGATTTTCACTTCCTGAATGCGCATACATAATAACATCTTTCATTATAAAATATCTCCTACTATTATTCTTCATATATATCAATTGGGAACTCATTTAACAACAAATTCTGCATTTTTTTCAAATCAGGTAACTCTGTCGGTTCCATTGTCAAAGCCTGCTTATATGAACTGGCAATTTGAAATTCTCTGCGTCCGGTAGCTTCATACCAATCATAATATTTCATTAACTGTGACATAGTATCTTTTGCAACAAAAATTGCTGGTATTCCATAACTTTCTGCTAAAATTAAACCATGTAACGATGATGATATGATTTTTTCAGAAGCCACTATACTGTCAATGACTCCTTTATAGTCGTCAGACACCATGCTAATAGTATGTATATCTCCTATTTCTCTTTCATTCGCCCCCCCCTATATGTTGTATAACTGAAACTTTATACTTTTTCTCTGTTTGGGGTTGATAGATCATCGGCATTAGTACTGCCGGATCTCCAAATTTTTCAGGACATTGATAACCTGCTCTCTCTAATAATTGTTTCGTGTATGGTCCTCTTACCACACGAATATCTAGTTTTCTCCCGATGAATTTAGCTTTTTTCAAGTTTTCAATAGCAAAATTGTTTAATAATCCACTTCCCCAAATAGTTGCATCTTGATAACCAAAATCTATAATACTGCCGATTGCAAACAAGTGTTTTGTTTTGCTTTTACTCTGCTGTATATGATTTTTTTGCAGACAAAAATTAACTACAACAGGAGATAAAATATCTCCTATATTCGGTTCTCTATTGCAATATTGTAAATTAACCTTATTCTTTTTTACTGTCTCGACATTATACATTATCGGTGATGCATTTCTGTTTATATATTTCAGTTTATTATAAATATATTTCGTAAATTTCATAATCTATTTATTTAACTCCTTATGCAAATGTTGTCTATTGTAGTTAATTATACGTGTTTTCCAGCCATTAAAATAATATCCCACATTGCATACCCAAAAATTATTATTTAATAAGCCCCAATAATATAATCGATATTTTTGATCCTTAATACAAGAGACAGCCGTAGAATCTAAAGCTTTCCTAAATCGTTCTTCTTTACAAATATTTTTGAATATTTTATATTTTTTCATTAAACGAATTGACATAGCTGTAATTACATGCTCTTTTGCAATATAGCCTTTAAACTGATCATATTTTTTATATTTTTCAAAAATATTCTTTAATTTTGATGGAAATTCTATAAAATCTTCCAAATACTTTTCATTTCCCATATTTTTTACTGCTGAATTTTCATTTATCTGATTATAGACATAACACTTATCACTAATTACATTGACTGACTTACAGGCATTCAGATAATCCATAATAAAAATCATATCTTCAGACATTTTTAAATTTGGAAATGATATTTTATATTCATCTATGATTCTTTTGTAAAATAAGAATCTCCAAACATTTCCTCCTATTTTTTTTTCAAAAATGTCTTTCATAACCTGTGTTGAAGAACGTGTACCCATCTCATAAAACATAGTGGCTTCACATTCTTTATTATTCCAATTTAAATGATTACAAATGACCGCCTCCACATTATCAATGGCACCAACCATTTTTTCATACATTTGTGGTTTGATATAATCGTCACTGTCCACAAAACCTATATATTTTCCCCTTGCCATTTTCATTCCATAATTACGTGCACTTGAAACACCTTGATTTTTCGTTCTAAATACTCGAAGCCTTTCATTTGGAATATTTTTTATAATATGAAATGTGTTATCTTTAGAACCATCATCGATAACAATTACCTCAATTTCTTTATATGTTTGCTCCAATACCGATTCTACACATTTCTTTATAGTCTTTTCCGCATTAAATGCTGGTATAATAACGCTAATTAATTCTCTCATATAAATTTCCTTTTTCCTATTCGCAGCTACTTTTACCTATCCAGTATTTCTTCCCATTTCTTAATACTTCTATCTATATCAAAAAACTCTATTCTTTCTTTTGCTCGTTTTGAATAATATTCTCTTTCCTCATAATTTGAGACCATCAATTCTATAGCTTTCTTCAATTCTATTTCATCAGCTTCTACTAAGATTCCATATTTCCCATTTTCAAGAAGTTCTATTGGACCGGTACATTTTGTTGAAATTGTAGGTCTTTCTAAAATCAAACTTTCCGCTACTGTTAAACTAAAAGACTCATGCCTTGAAGAACAAACATAAACATCCGTCTGTTTAAATATCGGATAGGGATTATCTATATGTCCCAACATGTGTACGTTATTCTCCAGTTCCAACCACTTTATCTGTTGCGAAAGTTTCTCTGAATCTTCTCCGTCACCTATAATATATAAATGTACATTTTTGTTATTTTTAATGACCGGACAAGCCGCATTTATTAACATATCAAATCCTTTTTGCCACGTCAGTCTTCCTATTGCCAGTATATTAACAGCGCCTTTTTCTAATATAATATTACATTTCTCATCCGCTCTTTTCCTTATTTCTTTTTCGGAAACAATATTATATGCAACTGTAGTAATTTCATCATAACCAAACTTGTCATTAAACTTTTTCGCACAATCATTGGAAACACAAACAAACTCGTCTATTCCTTTAAAATATTCTCTGCCTTCCTCTTTTGTCAATGTTGAAACATAATTTTTATCAAGTGACACGTCCATGTGAATCCAGGAAATGGATTTTGCCTTTTTTGATTTTGCCACAATTTTTGTCGGATAGCCATAACCGCATCCTATTTCAATATCATACTTATTTCCGAAAATCAATTTATGTGCAAGGGACAAAGGTATCTTCTCAAATAATCTTCTTGACCACCAATAAAATCTGAAATTTGTTTCCGCAAGAGCCGGCAAAATCGTTTTATTTTTGATATTTTTATGGAATTGTTTTTGATATTTTCCTCCCGGTATTAATTGAATAACCGTAATATCATATTTATCTTCCGGCAGATTATTTACCAGATCCAATGTTGCTTTTTCTGTTCCCCCATTGTTCATCGAATCACAGTACAATGCTATTTTTTTCATTTCATCTCCTAATGTAATAATAAATTAATAAATAATTTATAATATTCCTCATAAGAATATTCTTTATGTTTTTTAATAGTATCCATGGCATTACTTTTTATTATATTGCACAAACTCTCATTATCACAAAGTCTTTCCATTGCATATTCCAATTCTTTGATAATATTATTTCTTTTTATAACAATCGAATTATTTTCATTCAAAATTTCATTCAAACCGCCTGAATCCGTAGCAATAATCGGCAAACCCTGTGCCATCCCCTCAATAGCTACTAATCCAAAAGGTTCTTCCCACATAGAAGGAATGACTTGTATGTCTGCGATTGAATAATATTTATACATTTCCTGATACGGAACAAAACCAGTTGTAATTATTCTTTCCGAGTATTGATTCACAATGTCGTGTACTTTCATCGTATATTTATCTGTTGTCGTTTCACCATAGGAAACAGAGCCTACAATCAGCAATTTAACATCTGAATACTTATCACACATATTTGTAAAAGATTCCAGAAGTTCTAACACTCCTTTATCTTCACAAATTCTTCCTGTATAAATAATTAATTTTTCTTTTCCTTTAATGTTTAATTTTTTCCTCAATTCAGCTTTTTCTTTTTGCGATATTTCTTTGGAAAACATTTTTATGTCAGTTGCATTATATAATACACGAATTTTGTCCTGATTCACTTTTTTTAATGTTTCCACTCTTTCTTTTAAAAACTTACTGACAACAATTACGCCTCCACAATGATTAATGGCATATCTAAATTTCTCTTTATATGTTTCTCCCCATGTATTATTAATCCAATCATTATGTAAATGAAGATACACTTTATTCCCAAAACGCTTTACAAAAAAATAGAATTGCCATGATGCATTTTCTAATACGATTCTGTCAAAATTTTCCTTTTCAATATTATCGGCAATTTTTGTGTAAGACATTGGAGCTTCTCTCGGAAAGTCTCCTAAAACTCGGGCTCTGACCCTATCCCTAATTGTTCGCTCTTGCTTTGGTAAATACACCATTTCTGTATTTACATATTCTTCTGACCTTAACGCCGCTTCTTCATTATAAATAGAATAAACCACCATTTTATTTTCTGACTTTTCATTTTCATTCATCAAGGCAGATATTAACGTCTCAACTCCTCCACCTTTTACATTGGGTATCGGAAGACTACCTCTAGTCACAATTGCTATTTTCATGATGGTTCATCCTTTCTCTTAAAATCTTAAGAAGATCTTTATAATATTGATCTGTATTAAAAATTTTTACTCTTTCTTTTGCGTGTTGTTGCATTTTCAAAACTAATTCGGAATCTTTTCTTACAATATCCATCGCATCTGACAATTCACTAACAATCCTTTCATCTTTATGACAAAATATTGCACATTGTTTGTCTGCGTATTCTGGTATTCCGCCTGAATAAGTAGTAATTATTGGAAGCCCTGATGCCATTGATTCAAAAACAGTCAATGGTGCCGGATCATCATTTATGGATGGCAAAACGGCAACATTTGACATTTGATAATACATCGGCATATCTTGATTAGGTATATATCCTGTTATTACAACATGATCGCTTGATTGTTTCAATTCATTATGGACATTTTCAGTATATGAATCCATTTGTGCATGTCCTGTTTTAGCGCTGCCTACAAGTAATAATTTTACCTTATTTTTATCGTGTAACTTATTAAAAGCTTTTGCCAACTCTAAAGCTCCTTTTTCCGGACTAATTCTTCCACAAAAAATAAATACAAAATCGTCCTGCGAAATACCATTTTTCTCTCTTAAAGCCATCAACTCTACGCTTTTATATTGCATTCCAAATCTTGATAAATCTGTACAATTTTTTAGAACCGAAACATTTTCTGAAGTGATTTCCGGAACAGTTAATATACATTTTTTTATGTAATCGCTTACAGTTATTACTCCTGAAGATTTTCTAAGCGCCTTTTTATATCCATTTAATACCAATGCCGGCAACGTATTATTAATATAATCCCAGTGCGTGTGCAGCAGTACTTTCTTCTTTAATTTTCTGGAATATTTGACATATGGCACCATTGTGTTTTCAATAATAACCACATCTACATTTCGTCGTAAAATATCCTTTAAAACTTTTGAGTAAGAATAATTTTCAATAGGTATATCAAAACCACTAATTAACTTTATGGCTTTTCTTTTAAGCCGCTTTAAAAGTATTTTCTTATTTAGACTTAAATACACAAATTCCGTTTTTTTAAACGTTTTACTTTTTTTCTCTGCCAATTCATCATATATGCTATAAACAATGATGTCCAATTCTTTGTATTGCTCATTTTTCTCAATAATATGTTCAATTAATGTTTCTGCCCCACCACCTCTCACATCTGGTATGGGCAGTTCACCTACTGTAACTATTGCAACCTTCATTTTAAATCTCCCTTACACTCTAACCATTTTTTTCTTTTATTTTTTGCAATAAAATTGTCATATACGACTTTATCCACTTTCTTTGTAAAAACAAGCTATTTTTTCATACTTATTTTTAGATTACTATACAGTAAAATTAAAAATGCATTTTTTCTTTTTAATAATTGCTTCATGATTCGATAATTCATATTACAGCAATCTGCTTTGCTAATTTTCTCTATAATATCTGTAAATTCTAAAAATCCTTTAACAAATTTTTTTTTCATTTTCTTATCCTTATTTTCAATGCATAATGTGTCTAGTAATACAATTGCATAATACAAATATTTGTTTCCTATTATTCCCTGATATTTTTCCTCCATTTTTTCACAAATATATAATTTCTCATAGCGAAGGCATATTTCAAAATATGTATCTCTCAATGTGTAAATATCTTTAGGTTGCTTTTCCAATGATTCTTCATTATCATAATGCAAGTACAGGCATTCATCTATAAAAGTATAATTCTTGCAATGACTATAGAGTTCCATATTAAATAAAGCATCTTCTGCTAAAGTAATATTTTCATCAAATCTAACTTTTCCTTCTTCTATTCTCTCTCTGTTGTATAACTTATTCCATAAATAATTAAATACTCCCTCATATTTTGACTGGGAAAGATAATTTACCATCATGCTTTTCTTATCACAACTGCAATTACAAAGCATGTGTTTCTCGATACTATCTTCTCTAACATAATCATAACCACAAATTACAACATCAGCATTTGTTGATGTCATTTTCTCATATAAACAAGAAATCATATTGGGTTTAATTGCATCATCACTATCCAAAAACTGTATATATTTTCCTGTAGCATGTTCCAATCCTATGTTTCTTGCCGCACTGACACCAAATCTGTTGCTTTGTATATTCTTTATTCGTCTATCTTTTTTTGCATATTCCTCGCATATTTGTTGAGTATTATCAGTTGAACCATTATCAATAATAAGTATTTCTATATTTTCATATAATTGATTACGGACACTGTCTACGCATCTTTTTATATATTTCTCAGAGTTATATGTTGGAATAACTATACTAATTTTTTCCATATTATTTTCAGTTTCCTTTTATCAATTTCATAAATTTATCAATACCGAAAGAAATTGGTATCATAATTAAAATTATCCAAATAAGTATTAATAGCCAATACCTTGGGGCATAAACTAACTTATTCAACAACGTAATCATAATAGGATAATGAATCAACCACATATTCATTGATTGATTTCCGATAAACTCTATTAATAATTGTATCTTTGTAGCGTAAATTAAATATGCGAATCCAAAGCATAAAAGAGGTGCGGTTATATTATCAAAAATGGTATGTGGAACAAGTACCATAAAGGATAAAGTTGCAAGTATTAGTAATAAATATTTTAATTTCGATAATTTCCCTGAAAATATTTTTTCTGAAACTTTAGTAAAAATATCATATTTTGCAATTATGTATCCTATCAAGAATACAGGTAAAAACATAAATGGCTCCATCAATGTTTTATATACAATTTCAGGAACAGAAATATAGAAATTTATTACAGAATTTAGAAAAGTGATCGCTCCTTTTATACCTATTACAATTAAACAATCTAACATCCATGGACTATGAGCCATCAAATAGTTCATTAATGGAAAAACTAAAATTATAATAATATATGTAATCATAAACCATGCATATTTGTTATAAGAAAAATCTAATGCCAACAAATTTAAAATAATTTTTTTAATATCAAACGTAATTTTCCCAAACAGAAAATCCAATACTATAATTAATGTGGTAATAAACGCATATTGAAACCACATATTCTTTATTCTAATAAATGCATCTTTAAACGTATACCTACCTTGATTCTGTGCTGTAATATACATCCCATACCCTGACAAAAATAAAAACATAGATACGCATATATTTCCAAGAGAACCTATTAGCCATGGTATGTCATGATACATAGGTATTTTTATTAAAGCATTATATTTTCCTGATTCCATCCAAAACAAATGATCGAAAAGCATTAATAACATTGCAATCCCTTTAACAATCTTTGTATGATGTTTTGTAAAAGTTAAATTTATTTTCATGAAAATCTCCTTGTTTTTCTTTCAACAACCAACTGAATAACTTTTTTCTTGAACATATAAAATATTCCCCCCAAGAAAATGGCACCAACCAGACTAATGAACAGACACAAGGTCTTTTCCTCTATACCCAACCAAGTAATTACGCAATCAATTGCTATCTGATGCAATAAATATACTTCATAAGAAATGCCACCAATAAACTTTGATGCACGGCTTCTTACTTGATATTTCATCATAATCCATATAACTAATAATACAAAACTATTTTGGCACAATGTCAGCATAATATCATCTATAAGAAATGAATTCATAAAAAAACTTGATATATGCCATTTAATAATACTCATATATAGATAAGTTATCATATAGAGAAAAAACAATACACAAAAAAATAATTTATAATATTTGGCTGCCAAATCTTTTATTTTATCCTTTGGAATACAAGCCAATAAAATGCCAATTCCAAAAGGTAAAATTTCCCCAAATAATTTGTTTCCTGCTATAAAAAATAAGATTTTTAATCCAGCAACCTCAAAAAATAAAATGATTGAGAATAACCTATTATCTTGAATAAATTTATTAGTAATATAAAAAACTAAATATAATATCACGAGACACTGTATATACCACGCATATCCACATATTAACTTAATACCTAATGTATATTGTATTATTTCATCAATACTAAATATTTTCCCAAATAATAAACTTTGTTCTATGAGAAAAATAATATTAACAATCCAAAAAGGTATTAAAACTTTCGGCAACCTTTTTAAAAGAAATCTATCCATATAATTGTCTTTCATCATCTTACTACTCATTAATCCATATCCAGAGCACAAGAAAAACACTCCTACTGCCATCGGTCCCAAATTAGAAGAAGCAATCAATACTCCTTCTCCACCTAATTGTATGCTAATATGAGACAATACCACTATAATACAGGCTATTCCCCTTATATAATTCAAATTACTTTTACTAAAATACTCATCATATTTATTTATATCGATTTTATTAACAGGTACTAGCATTACTATAAACACTATTCCAATGATCACTCCCAAAATTAACTGGTGCATTATCCTTTCTTTACCCCTTTGAATCTTGTAATAATTTCTGATAATTTTACATAAGTTTTAAAATATATACTTTTATTGCTTTTTATTGATTTATACAACATCTTCAAATATATTTCGTTGTCTTTATCATAATACAACCTTTCTTTATATGGAACTTTTGTAATTATTTTTAACATCATTTTCTTTTTTTCTTTTGTAGATAACTCCACATTCCATAACACATTTTTTATAATACAGTCAGATAAATAATGCAACACATTCATATTAAATACTTTTTTATTTGCTTCCTTATTTCCTGTATCAATGTTTTTCATTCTACGGACAAAATACTCTATTCCTTTCAGTCTCGCCAGATTTGAATTGTGTAGCAGGCTACTATTTCTTTGAAGATACTCATAACCTGCATAATCTAAATAAACTACCTTTCGAAGATAAGGCAACAGTTCCATGTTATAAACCAGATCTTCTCTGTCAATGATTTCACTGTCTGCCAATACACCTGATTCATCAAGAACAGATTTTTTGTATAACTTATTCCACGCATACCCAAAAGACATTTGCGTGATACCTTCATAAAGATATTCAATCATTTCGTTGTGATTCAATACTTTATCTCCCCATGTACATGTTTCCAGTACATGACCGATCTCGTCTACTTTTTCATAACCGAAAATCACCATGTCGGCATTTTCCTGCCTGGCTCTTACAATGCATTTTTCCACAATATCCGGCTTGATCACATCATCACTGTCTATATACATAAGATAATCTCCATCAGCCGCTTTATATCCTGCATTTCTGGCAGATGAAAGACCACCGTTTTCTTTATGTATAACCTTTATCCGACTATCTTCCTGTGCCAGTCTGTCACATATCTGTGGGCAGGAGTCTTTTGCCCCGTCATCCACCAGAATAATTTGCAGATTTTTATATGTCTGATTTCTTACCGACTCCACACACTTTTCCAGATAATCTTCTACATTATAAATCGGTAAAATCATTGATACTTTTTTATTCATAATACCCTTCCATTATCTACGCGCTTTCTCTAATTGTGATAACAAGTTTTTCCATTGAATAGTAATATTTTTTAAATTAAACTTTTCTGTTCCTGCCAATGCTTTCTCAGAAAACTTTTTTCGAAGTTCCTGATTTTGAATCAGTTGTATTATCTTCTGCGACATTTCCTCTATATTAAAACAATCAATCAAATATCCATTCATTCCGTCTTCTATAATCTCCGAAGGCCCGGCAGGGCACCTGAAACTGACGCAGGGCAGTCTCATATTTTTTGCTTCCGTCAGTACCAGACCAAATCCTTCATATCTGGACGTCAATACGAACATTGCGGACTTTTTATAATATGCATCTATGTCTTCCACATTGCCTTTTAAAATAACCTTGTCCGTTAAATGCTTAACCCGAATCTTATCTTCCAGATATTTTCTGTCTTCTCCCTCGCCACAGATAATCCACTGCCAGTCATCTACCTTTTCGAATACTTTTTCTGCCACCTCAATCAGCAGATCAAACCCTTTTTGCTCACTGAGACGTCCGGCACTGATAATTGTCTTACTGTGGATATCATATTGGGTGTGATTCTCTTTATACTCCATAGGATTGTAAATTCTCTTTAATATACCTCTTACTTTGGCTTCTTTTTCATAATATCCTTTATCTTCATCAGTCAGTACCACAATGGCGTCTGCTTTTCTTGCAGCCCATTTTCTTGTAAACTTTCTGTAGTTCACATAAGGATTCTGATAATAATTAAACTGCTCCCACGATATCAATTTACAGTTTGTCCTTCTCAATGCCGGTATGGAATACATATCTAAGATTCCATCAATATCAATCAGAATATCTATATGATTTTCTTTTACAAATTTTCTGATTCTTTTTAGGTAGGATAAAATCTTTGTTCCACTGGTTTCAACGTCAAACAGTGTGAATCTTTTTATATGATCATCCAATGGAAAAAAAGTTTCTTTTCGTTTCTCCCAAAGGCTTAATATACAGATATCAAATTGCCGGTCTTTCACTAATTCGTTTGCAATTACTGAACCGACTCTTTCTGTTCCTCCGCTTCTGGTAATATCTCCTGAAAAAAAACACACTTTTATTTGTTTTCCTCTATCCATCTGTCGCTCCCGATTTTCCTTATACCACAAAACTGGCCGTCTTCCATAATCTGTAATTTCTGGTCTTAAAAGCTCTCTCTATATCTCGCATAACAAAATTATCTTCATTTTGCTGAAAATTTTTTGGTCTGATTTTATCTAACATCTCACATGCCAGCACAAAGGCACTTTTCTTCACTTTTCCATCCATAAGAGAGATACGACGATATAACAGGGTAGACATATGTCCTCTTATCAGCCTATATTCTATCTCGTTATGTTCCAGATTTAACTCTTTCGACTTTTCCAGAACATGCTCCATAACCCAATAATGATCGACACATTTTTTACTATGTCTCGCCTTTTTCGTTATGCCATCAGGATTTATCCGATAAGCATATACCATATCCTCCATAACTGCCATTTTATTGCACATACGGTATAACAGCATACATACAATCGTATCTTCAAACCATACATCCAGAGGAAACCGTATCTTTTCAAATAATTCTGCCTTATAAATCTTTGCCCATGGAAAGCCGGGATTTTTCACCATTTCGGAAGTGTCTTTCTCTATTACTCTAGATTTTAATAAAGTATCCTGTCTGTTGGATATTTCACCCACAAAAGAAAAATAACTTCCTTGTACAATATCAACATCCTCACTCTCTATTTTCTCCATCATAATTTCAATACTGTTTCCCACCAGACGGTCATCTGCATCAACAAACATAACATACTTTCCTACACTTTCATCAATCCCTCGATTTCTTGCACCTGAAAAACCTCTGTTTTCCTGATTGATGAGCAAAAGGTGTTCGTCAAAAATATTTTCTACAATTTCTTTTGTGTTATCTGTTGAGCCATCATTTATGACGATAACCTCATAATCATATTTTGTCTTTTGACTTATTATGGAATTAATACAGTCTTTAATTGTGGATGATGCATTGTATGCCGGAATAATAATCGACAAATCCTTTGATTTTTCTTTATTATTTACCTCATAATTCATCTGAGGTTTTGAGCTTGTACAATTTAAACAATGTCTTGCTGTCACTATGTTTATGTTACATCTTCCCCGTAAAAACGGCCTGTAAACACAATAAATAATCATAAAAATTTTATAACCAAACCACGCAAAAAAACCGGCTAAATATTCATTTTTCAAAACTCTCATAAACACATTCAACATTCTATATTTCATACGCTTTTATTCTCTTTTCTGACCTGTTGATTTCTGGTCCGTTTTCATAAACATTACTCTTGAACGCCATTAACTGTAATATTGGAAATGTTGTTGCTTCGTGTCTCACCCATGAGCCAAAATCCGGTTCGAATACCACTGAACCAAAAAAGAATGCCACAAAAACAGACAATGCTACAAGTATTTCCTTATCTATATTTTTGAGATTTCTCATCGTTCGAAACAGATAAAATAATATAAAAATCTGATATATAAAAAACGGTGCATAACTTGGACTCTTAAAAAGTAATTCTATGGGAATCATCATTCGAACCGCATTTATAACATAGTCAAACATAAAAATTCCTAAATTGCTATTTACTTCTACCGGATTATAAATCGCTGATGCTGCTCCACCGCCTTCATCAATTGATGTGGTTGTTCCATCTCTTACATTCAGGGCTTCCATATAATCTTCATATGCCACAAACTGGCTGGCGTAAAAAAACACAAACACACCGATAAAACACAATAAAAGCGTAATTACAATATGTCTTCTTCTAATCCATTTTCTTTTTCGCAACCAGCGGAAAATAAAATATACCAACACTGTCATTAATGCCATGATAATATAGTATGACCTGAAATTTATGCTTTCTATATAATAGATGACACTACATCCTAAAACCTTAATAAAAGTATTTTTTATAGAAAAACTAATTACAATATATATTGCCAAAAAATATAAAATCTGTATCATTTCTTTGTTAATATTAAATACGTAAATATTTAAAACTCCTGTCGCCATAAGCGTAAAAAGAACTTCACGTAATTCCATCTCTTTTACCCTGGATACAATAAACATCATCACAGGAGTCATAATTAGTCCATACCAAATTGAAAACTGATTAATGTTTGTTAAATGCAGTATGTTAATGGACGAGTGAAAATCAACGACATCCTGATATCCACTCCAAGCTACCATGAAATTATCACCTGTCATCATAGAAACTACACGCCAACTGTCGAAAAAATACTTGTCCGGCAAAAAATAAATATATATAATTTTTGCCAGAATTGCTGTTGGAACCATCAGCATAATTGCCAAATCTCTATTCTGTTGTCTTATCTTCTGATTTCTCAGTTCCATGATTCCTCCCGCTTATCCCAAAGTCCTTTTATACTCCTGTTATGAAGTGACCTTTGTCAAGAGGTAAATTTAGTCTTAACAAACTTTTTCTCTGCCTCCTGCTTCCAATCACATTTATTGC
>CAJFUA010000019.1 GCA_904420085.1 uncultured Eubacterium sp.
ATAAAAACGCTCCGCTATGGATGCGCACAAGCGCGAAGAGGAAGTTTGTTGCAAAAGCAACCGCGCTTGGCGCGAGAGTTCCGCGAGCGGAACTCTTTGTTATGTTATATGAAATTTATTCTTATACTTCCTTTTTCCAAAGTCCGTGAATATTACAGTATTCATAGGCTGCAATCAGTTTTTCATTTTGTGTCAGAAAGAATTCTGCATGTGGTTTTCCACCGGGTTTCAAATATTTAAACTGCAATCCGGTTTCTGTTTCAATGGCAATCCATTCAATATAATGCTCCTCCATCATAGGATGTTCCGTTTCTCCTACAAAAACAGTTACATGGGTTCCATCCTGCTTTATGACCGGAACATGTTTTTCCTGTGAAGCATCTGTACAGTCAGGAATGATTTCCTTTAAGAAATCTTCTTTGTGATTACATTTATCCTCACCATGTCTTATCAGATAAAAAAACTCTTCACATGTTTTACATTTATAAAATTTTGCTGCCATATGTTAATCCTCCTTTAGACTTATGTGACATCCGTGGGAATTGTAGCATTCATAGGGATGTTTCACACGATTTATTTTTATTGTGTACCAATATGTAAATAACATACAGGTAATTTACGATTCATTCTCTATAAAGTGTTTTCTCTGGTAAGATGTGGATAGAATTTCAAATTTATGTCAAAAATACAGTTATAAAAATCAAGGAGATGTGGGTATGTCAGGATATTTTAATGGCACGTATTATAAACATCAAAAAGGGACGAATACCCTTTGCATCATCGCAGGACATTGCAGTTCAAAAAAATTTATTCAGGTTATCACAAAAGACTTTTCCGTGGAAGTTCCTTTTACAAAAGAAAATATATTTACAAGGAAAGGAATCAGACTGAATATCAGCACACCGGAAATATCGCTGAAAGGAACAATCAAATACGGAATATTGTCTCCAATCCGATATGATATTATGGGACCTTTCTGTTTATTTCCGATGGAATGCAGACATGGAATCACCAGCATGTATCACCGTCTGAAAGGAAGGGTGGTACTGAATGGACAAACCATGGATTTTACCGGGGGAATCGGATATATGGAAAAAGACAGCGGGCGTTCTTTTCCATCTTCCTATGCATGGATACAGGCCAACGATTTCTCAAATCATACTTCCATCATGGCGTCCGTGGCAGAAATTCCATTCTGCGGTCTGCGTTTCAGAGGATGCATCTGTGTTATCCAATATCAGGGAAAAGAATATCGGCTTGCCACTTATCTGGGAGTACATGTGGTTGTGTGCCGACCGGACAGAATTGTGCTGAAACAGAGAAAGTATTGTCTGGATATCAGAATAAACAATAACAATCAACGAAAATTGAGTGCCCCAAAGAATGGTGAGATGACCAGAAAAATTATGGAGTCAGCTTCCTGTGAGGCGGAATTTACTTTTTACAGACACAAAAAACAGATATTTCATTTAAAATCAGGGAAGGCAAGTTTTGAGTATGAGGAATAGATATAAAAACTGCAAATGAGAATTTTTCCTCTGGTATTTTCACTGACTTACTAGTATAATGTAATAGATTTGCACACACGAAAGAAAGGGAAAATACGAGCATGTTAGCATTAGCAGTAATGAATCACATTGTTGACTTTATGTGTAATATATATTCGCCCGTATTGGCTGTCTGTGACATAGTTACAATTTTTATGAGTATATTGGTTATCCATGAAAAGCCATATATGATTATCAGCCTGTTCTTTACAAGGAAATTTCAGCCGGCGAAAAACAATCACAAATATGCCGTGTGCATTCCGGCGAGAAATGAGGAACCGGTCATTAAGAACCTGATTGACAGTATAAAAAAACAGGATTATCCTCAGGAGTTGATTACCATATTTGTTGTAGCAGATAACTGCACGGATAATACGGCAAAAATAGCAAGAGAAAATGGGGCGGTATGTTATGAGCATTTTAATCCTGACGAGCGGACAAAGGGATTCGCCTTAAAGTATCTGTTTGAACAGATTGAGGCAGATTATGGTGTACAGTCCTTTGAAGGCTACTTTGTTTTTGACTCGGACAATCTGTTAAAGAAAGACTATATTTCCAGAATGAACGATTCTTTTGATGCAGGGGAGAAGATTATCACTTCTTACCGAAGTACGAAGAACTGGACAGAAAGCTGGATTGCATCTACATACGCTATTCATTGGCTCCGCTCCATTCGATGGAGACACAGAGCCCGTTCGGTGTTGCATCTGGCGACAAACATTCAGGGAACCGGATTTTTATTTTCCAATGAGATTGTAAAAAATGGTTGGAAGTATACGTCACTGACAGAGGACAGGGCATTGACTGCCGACTGCGTGGTAGACGGCTATGAAATTTCATATAACAACGACGCGGTATTCTACGACGAGCAGCCTACCAGTTTAAGAGTTGCCCTGAGACAGCGGTTAAGGTGGTCTAAAGGTCATTTACAGGCATTTGCCGAGAGCGGCTGGGGATTGTTTAAAAACATCTTTATAGACAAGAATACAAAGCGCAAAGAGGATGATGCATGGTACGATTACCTGTGGAGAACCGTACGGCACAGATTTATGTCCTTTGATACCTTTGCACAGTTAATTCCGAAGAACATTATATATGTGGTGAAATGGATACTGACAAAACTCATTTTTTATCCTTTTATTGTATGGAAATCAGGCGCTACCTTTTGGATATTAGGCGGAGATAATATTATCGCCAATTCCATCAAGTATTTTATCCATGATATACCGGTGACTTTGGAACCGGGCTGGAAATCCTACCTCTTGAGTATATTGCTGGTGATATGGGCGAGAATTTTTTACAGAATCTGCAAATATTTTATCAACATATGGATTGCCGTATATATTTTCATTATTGAATATAAGAACATACCAAAGTTCAGTATCTGGCGAAAGATTTTTTACTGTTTCACATGGCCTACCTTTGATATTATTCAGAGATATACCCAGTATGTGGCAGTATTCAAAAAAGTAGAGTGGAAGCCCATTCCACATAACAGTAAGGTAACCATTGAAGATTTAGAACAATAAATCAGTGGCTGTGAACGTCCGCATTATGAAGTTCACAGCCACATTTTTACTTTATCATGCCAGAAAGTCCTTCAGTCAAAGGATTGTTATTGTTTCATAGTCTTAAAATAATCATATTTCAATGTTAAATCATTTTTACGGATAATATCATTTACAAGCTGACTGGTCTGTTGCATTTTTCTGTCAGAGATATTACCGTCATTTAAGATTTCATTATTGCTCACATACACATCACCATCATACCATGAGTAATCGTTAAAGAAAGCGATCCCCTGATAGTCTTCTGCTAAAGCATTGGTTCCCAGATAATAGTTGCTGTTGTAATCAATGCCAAACAGATTCAACACTGTAGGAAGAATATTCATCTGCATGGTCACTTCGTTTACGTCTTCAGACGGAATATCACTGCTCCAAATAAAAAATGGCGTGTGATTGATGAGATTGCCCAATGTGTTTTTGTTTTTATCCAGTATGGATTTGTCCTTGATGGTATATAAATAATGGTCGGCATAGGCCACAATGACGGTATTGTCATAAAGATCATTATCTTTTAACGCCTGAATTAACAGTTCCACCATATAGTCTGTCTCGCCAGCCATCAGTCTGGCGCTGTCTTCCTCAGATAAATCCGGCACATTGTCCTTGCCGTATTTCAGCTCTGCAACCAGTTTTCCCACTTCCTTGTTGGTAGTAAACGGCGTGTGTGGCGTGTAAGTTATAATATAATCTACAAATTTGCCATCCTGTTGAAACATATTGGTATAAAAGGTTTTGTTCAAAATCAGTTCCCGATCCAATTCATACTCCAGAGATTCATATCCCCCAAGGTCTTTCAGTCCGAAGTAGTTGTCGTATCCCCAGACTTTATAATTGATTCCCCGGGAATAGAAACCGGAGGAATTCATATGAAAGGCGTTGACTGTATACCCCTCTTTTTTAAACAGTTTTGCCATAGTATCATCAAATGTATTCGTATTTAATGTATAAACATTTTCCGTATAGGAAATAGGTGTAGTAAAGCCGGTGTTGACGGCAAACTCGGAATTAAAGGTGGAACCGCCCCCGGTGTAAATGGAATAATGATCTTTAAAATTGATGGAATTTTTCATCAGTCCATACAGGTTTGGCATCGTCTCTTCTGTCAGAAGCCAGTCGTCGATACCTTCTAACTGGAGAAAAATCACATTTTTGTCTTTGAAGATTCCGGTGTACCGGTCTTTTTGTTTTTTATCTTCTCCGGTGTAAATTTTATCTAAAAACTCTTTATCTTCTGCACTGATTGTATCTTTTGGTTTTAAAAATGTAATATAGAAGTTTCTCAAAGAATACTCATATAAACCTGAAACCCGCATACTTTTGTTGCTGTCACTGTAAGAATTATATATGTTTCTTGGATTTTTGAAACTGCTCCATTTTAACTGGGAATTGGCAAATCCCAGACAGAGGGGAGCGAGTAAATGAAGCACCACAAAAATAAGAAAAATGAAGCAAAGCCTTTTAGGGCGGAATGTATGTTTCACCGGCGCCTTTCTGGAAACTGTCACGGCAATGATTAAGATAATAACTGCCGACAGATAGATGATGGGATTAGCATGAATAATGGTATCCCAAATGTAGGCATGCCCTTCCCCTGCCATCAATACCAGATTAAAGCTGAAATAAAAAGAAGTCAGGGTATAGTAGATGGTGTTTGTCAAAAACAGAACAAAGAAAATGGTGAAAAGGATCCAGTATGCAATTTTACTGCCAATGCCTTTGAGGGAAGTGACAATTCCGAGAAATAAAAAAATCCAAATCAAAGTAAAAATATTTGGTGCAGGATAAAAGACAGGAAAATATTCGATTTGATATCCGAATGCTCTTGTCACAATATCCATTAGAAGGAAAGGAATCGCCAGATAAATGGTATATCTGTGCGACACAATATATTGAACTGCCTTATATAAAAAGTTTTTTATTCGAAGACCCATAAGATTCCTCCTGATTTTTCACTAAAATAAATCGGTTCTTTATAAATAAAAAATGAATGTTATTTCCCATTTTAATTAACAAAGAATAAAATAGCACAAAATCCGGTAATATTGCAAGAGTTTCACGTTATGTCAGTTGCAAAATATGCTTAAATAGAATAAAATAGGTGCGTTGGCATAGAACACAGACAGGAGTGACAGCCATGAAGATGTTAAAGATCAAAAATTTAATACATGATTATATAAATGAAGAAGAAACCGATACAGTGCGGGCAATCGACAATGTAAGCCTGAATGTGGAAAAGGGGCAGTTTATCGCCATACTAGGGCACAACGGTTCCGGAAAATCATCCCTGGCGAAACATATTAACGCACTGCTGGCGCCTACAGAGGGTAGTATCTGGGTGGACGGGATGGAGACCACAGATGCAGAACATCTCTGGGATATCCGCCAGACGGCGGGAATGGTTTTCCAAAATCCGGATAATCAAATTGTTGCCACAATGGTGGAAGAGGATGTGGCGTTCGGACCGGAAAATATGTGTGTGCCTACCGATGAGATATGGAAAAGAGTAGAAAGGGCATTGGGCGCCGTAGGTATGACCCGTTTTCGTAAAAAGTCTCCGCTGAAACTTTCCGGTGGGCAGAAACAGCGGGTTGCCATTGCAGGAATTATCGCAATGGAACCCCAATGTATCGTGTTGGATGAACCGACAGCCATGCTGGACCCCATTGGCAGATACGAAGTGATTCAGACCTTGCAGCAGTTAAACAGGGAAAAAAACATCACAGTAATTCTGATTACTCATCATATGAATGAAGCCATAGATGCGGATCGCATATTTGTGATGGATAAAGGTAAGATTGTCATGGATGGCACGCCAAAAGAAATATTCAGCAATGTAGAGGAATTAAAAAAGATTGGACTGGAAGTTCCGCAGGTAACGGAACTGGGATATCTGCTGAAACAGGAAGGACTGCCTATTGAGGACGGAATACTGACAGTGGAAGAACTGGTCAGGGAAGTAACAACGCAGGCAGAATTGACCGGAGGAGTAACAGCACAGCCGGAAAAGTCCACAGAGACCGCAGCACAGGTAGAACTTTTAAAAGAAGGAAAGCGTGAACAACAGAGTTTGGAGTGAGAATATGTCGCTGAAATTAGAAAACGTCAGTTATATTTACGAGCAGGGGACGAGTTCCCAGACAGCAGCAATTAAAAATATTAATCTGGAGATAGAAAAAGGTGAGTTTGTCGCCATTATAGGTCACACAGGCTCTGGGAAATCCACACTGATTCAGCATTTTAACGGATTGGAGATGGCAACAGAGGGTACGGTGTACTATGACGGCAAAGATATTAAAGATAAAGATTTTGATTTGAGAAGTCTCAGATGTAAGGTAGGGCTGGTTTTCCAGTATCCGGAACATCAGCTTTTTGAGGAGAGCGTTATTAAGGATGTTTGTTTTGGTCCGAAAAACAAAGGTCTCTCACAGGAAGAATGCCTGAAGAAAGCAAAGGAAGCTTTGGAACTGGTGGGCGTAGGTGAAGCAATGTATGAGAAATCGCCCTTTGAGCTGTCCGGCGGACAGAAGAGACGGGTTGCCATTGCAGGTGTTCTGGCGATGGAACCGGAGATATTGATTTTGGACGAGCCTACTGCAGGTCTTGACCCGGCGGGCAGAGATAAAATTCTTGCCTGCATAAAAAATCTTCATGATGTGAGAAAGATTGCAGTGGTACTTGTTTCTCACAGTATGGAGGATGTGGCAAATTATGCAGACCGTATTATTGTGATGAATCAGGGAAGCGTGATGTATGACGACACCCCGAAGAAAGTTTTTAAACACTATAAAGAATTGGAGAAAGTCGGACTGTCAGCACCGCAGATTACTTACATTATGCACGGGTTAAAGGAAAGCGGACTGGCGGTGGATGAAAATATTATCAGTATTACGGATGCAAAAGACAATATTTTAAAAAGTTTAGGAAGGTAACATGGCAAATATTACAATTGGACAATATTATCCGGAAAATTCAATCATTCATAAGTTGGATCCAAGAGTCAAACTGTTTGGAACCATGGTTTTTATCGTACTTTTATTTCTGATAGAAAATATATGGGGGTACGCTTTATTTACAGTTTTTATGGCGGCTGTAATAAAAGTTTCCAAAGTACCTTTTCAAAAACTGTTAAAGGGCGTCCGGGGAATCTTATTTATTTTATTGTTTAGTGCGGTACTGAATATTTTTCTGACGCCGGGTGACGTGATTTTTGACTGGTGGATTTTTACTGTTACGAAAGAGGGACTGATAAAAGGTGGATTTATTGCCATCCGACTGGTCTATTTAGTTATCTGTACTTCCATTATGACACTGACGACCACGCCCAATGATTTGGCGGATGGGTTGGAAAAAGCGTTCGGATTTCTGAAAGTAATAAAATTTCCGGTGCATGAGATAGCCATGATTATGTCGCTGGCGTTACGGTTTATTCCCACATTAATGGAAGAAACCGACAAAATCACGAAAGCCCAAAAAGCAAGAGGCGCTCAGTTTGATACCGGAAATATTCTGCAGAAAGCGAAAAGTCTTATACCTATTTTGATACCGTTGTTTATTTCCTCTATTAGAAGAGCTTTGGAGCTGGCCACTGCCATGGAGGCAAGATGTTATCATGGAGGAAAGAGAACGAAAATGAAACCTCTGAAATATGGAACGAGAGATTACTGGGCATATGGAAGTTATGTGGTAATGACTGCCGCAATTATTGGGGCAAATTATTTATAAGGAAAGTAAACTGAAACGGAATACATATGATACAGTGAAAAATGGAGCATGGATCATGAAAAGAGTGAGGATGATTATTTCGTATGATGGTACTGCCTATTGCGGATGGCAGATTCAGAATAACGGAATAACGGTTGAAGAAATTATGAATAGGGAATTAACCGGCCTGCTGGGAGAGGAAATTACAGTGATTGGCGCCAGCAGAACCGATTCAGGCGTACATGCCATAGGCAATGTGGCGGTGTTTGATACAGAGACAAAAATTCCGCCGGAAAAGATTTCTTTTGCCCTGAACCGAAGACTTCCGGAGGATATTAGAATCCAAAAGTCAGAAGAGGTGGATGCCAATTTTCATCCAAGATATTGTGACAGCATCAAAACATATGAATACAAGATACTCAACAGAAAGTTTCCGGATCCGCTCAACAGGCTGTATACGCATTTTGTCTATATGCCTCTGGATGTGGACAAAATGAAAGCGGCGGCAGCGTATCTGGTGGGGGAGCATGATTTTGCCAGTTTCTGCTCATCGAAAAGTCAGGTGAAAACCACCGTAAGAACTGTTTATACATTGGAGGTTTCCAAAATGGATGATATCATAAAAATAAGAATCAGCGGAAACGGTTTTCTATATAATATGGTCCGCATTATTGTGGGAACATTGTTAAAAGTGGGATTGGGCGTTTATCCGCCGGAACATGTAGAGGAAATTTTAGAGGCAAAAGACCGCAACTGTGCCGGTCCTAAAGCGCCGGCAAGAGGACTGACGCTGATCGGAATATCTTATCAGGAGTAAAAATGGAATAATAATAAAAATAAGAGAAAATTTAGTGAAAAATTGTTTGACATCATTATTTACTTATTGTATAATCACATTTATTGTGACGTGTTATGCACGTTGGTTTTTGTGCCCTAGCCAAAGCCCCGGTATGGACATGGAAACATATTTCATTAAATAAGCAAAATTTCAGGAGGTAAACCAATGAAAACATATATGGCCAGTCCAGCAGATATTGAAAGAAAATGGTATGTAGTTGACGCTACAGGATATACATTAGGACGTTTGTCATCAGAAGTTGCTAAAATCTTAAGAGGAAAGAATAAACCACAGTTTACACCTCATATTGATACAGGTGACTATGTGATTGTGACAAATGCAGAAAAGATTAAAGTAACAGGTAAAAAGTTAGAGCAGAAGAAATACTATCATCACTCAGAATATGTTGGTGGTATGAAAGAAACTACTTTAAAAGAAAAATTAGAAAAGAAGCCTGAAAGTGTTATTGAACTTGCAGTAAAAGGCATGCTTCCAAAAGGACCTTTAGGAAGAAGCATGATGAAGAAACTTTTTGTTTACGCTGGAGCAGAGCATCCGCATGCAGCTCAGAAACCAGAAGAATTAACATTCTAATTCATAGGGAGGAGAAAATAACATGGCTACAGAAAAATATTATGGAACAGGTAGAAGAAAAAGCAGTGTTGCCAGAGTATACATTATGCCTGGTAATGGAAATATAACAATTAATAAAAGAAATATTGATGAGTACTTTGGTCTTGAGACATTAAAGGTAATCGTTCGTCAGCCACTGGAAACAGTGGGTGCTGTAGATAAGTTTGATATTAAAATCAGCGTTCACGGCGGCGGATACACAGGACAGGCCGGTGCCATCAGACATGGTATTGCCAGAGCATTGGTTCAGGCAGACGCTGAAAACAGAGCTGTATTGAAGAAGGCAGGATTCTTAACAAGAGATTCCAGAATGAAAGAAAGAAAGAAGTACGGCCTCAAGGCTGCCCGTCGCGCTCCGCAGTTCAGCAAGCGCTAAACTTTATCAAAAGTGGTC
>CAJFUA010000020.1 GCA_904420085.1 uncultured Eubacterium sp.
TGCGTGGCAGGAATTATTGTTTTATTAAGAGGGGACAGTACAGAAATAGGAAAAATCCCGTCAACAACAGAGAGCCAGACAGAAGGACAGTATGAGGATATCGGTTCTACAGACGCAACGCAAAACAGCAGTGGCGGTTCTGTCATTGTAACTGATGTATCAAAAGTAGTTGAGAATACGATGCCGTCTGTTGTGGCGATTACAAGCAAGACAGTTATGGAATCAAATGACTATGGTTCTATTTATGATTTTTACTTTGGCGGAAGAGAAGGTGGTCAGCAGTATGAAGTAGAAGGTGCAGGTTCAGGAATTATCGTGGACCAGACAGATACAGAACTTTTGATTGTAACAAATAATCATGTTGTGGAGGGCGCAAACAGTCTGAAAATACAGTTTGACGGCATGGAGGCAGATGAAGCCGTTGACGGCTATATTAAGGGAACCGATCCAAATGCGGATGTGGCTGTCGTTGCGGTAAAACTAAAAGATATTTCCGCTGATGTTTTAAAAAATATTAAGAAAGCGACTTTGGGTGATTCAGATACTGTAAGTGTAGGAGAGGGCGTAATCGCCATCGGTAATGCTTTAGGTTATGGACAGTCTGTTACCACCGGCGTTATCAGCGCCAAGGACAGAGAAGCCGAGATTGAAGACAAAACCATGACCCTTCTTCAGACGGATGCAGCCATCAATGGCGGTAACAGTGGTGGAGCGTTGTTAAATGCAAAAGGTGAAGTGATTGGTATTAATGTGGCAAAATATTCTTCCAGTGGTTCCTCAACAAGTGCCAGTGTTGAAGGTATGGGATTTGCCATTCCGATTACATCGGTAAAAAGCATCATCAGCGATTTGGAGACAAAGAAAACAAGAGAAAAATTGGCTGAAGATGAGCAGGGATATCTGGGAATCGTAAGCAAATATGATGTGACATCAGATATATCCGAAGCTTATTCCATGCCGACAGGTATCTATATTTATGAGATAACAAAGGGTGGTCCGGCAGACAAAGCAGGCATACAGTCCGGAGACATTATTACGAAATTTGACGGACAGCAGGTCGATACAATGGAGGCATTACAGAGTCTGATACAGTATTATAAGGCAGGGGAAAAAGTGAAAGTAACGATAGCCTATGCAGACGGAAGAGAGTATAAAGAGAAAGAAGTTACCGTCACCCTGACAGATAAAAGCACAATAGAGAATTTGCAAAAATAAAATTCAGCCGGATTTGGCATATCATAAATATCACAGATATTTTCCACGGATGATATCTGTGATTTTTTTGCGAATTGTATCTGATGAGGAAACTTGTGAGATGATTGCTATATTTTGTGTATTTTATTTTTAGGGAAGTTGTGTTAATGTTATATAGATGTTACTGCCAGTTTTACAATTTGTTCAAAAGTAGGCAATAACTATCTGGTATAACGAAAGAAATATACGGGGTGTCCCGGTAAGATAAAGAGGTAAAATATGAGCGATAAAGAATTTATAAATGAGGAAACAGAGGAAATAACAAACAGGAAAGACGGCAGCAGCGAGGATGAATACGAAAAAATCTGTTATGTCTGCAGAAGACCTGAAAGCAAAGCAGGGAAAATGATTGATATGCCGGGAGGAATCTGTGTATGTACAGACTGTCTGCAGAAGAGTTTTAACAGCGTTCAGAACATGGGAATGAATGTGAACATCAGCGAAGATGAGTTAAAAGAACTGCTAAAAATGCCGGGAATACATATGATGACTTCCGATGATTTCCGAAAGGATATTCCAAATAAACAGAAAATCAAAAAAAAGAAAAATGAGGAGAAAAAAGAAGCTCCTGTGATTGATATCAATAAAATTCCGGCGCCCCATCTTATTAAAGAGAAACTGGATGATTATGTGATTGGGCAGGACTATGCAAAGAAAGTAATGTCCGTGGCAGTTTATAATCATTACAAAAGGGTGGCGACCAACATGATGGATGAAATTGAAATCGAGAAATCCAACATGCTGATGATTGGTCCTACCGGCTGTGGCAAAACATATCTGGTAAAGACACTGGCAAAACTGTTGGACGTTCCGCTGGCCATTACGGATGCCACCTCATTGACGGAGGCGGGCTATATCGGTGATGATATCGAGAGTGTTATCTCAAAACTTCTTGCGGCGGCAGACAATGATGTGGAGCGTGCAGAGACGGGAATTGTGTTTATTGACGAAATTGACAAGATTGCAAAGAAAGATTCTACAAGAAGCAGAGATGTCAGCGGGGAATCCGTACAGCAGGGAATGCTGAAATTATTAGAGGGAAGCGAAGTGGAAGTGCCGGTGGGCGCCACAAGCAAAAATGCCATGGTTCCTCTTGCCACCGTGAATACAAAGAATATTTTATTTATCTGTGGCGGAGCATTTCCGGACCTTGAGGGCATTATCAAGGAGAGATTAAATAAACAGGCTTCTATGGGATTTCTGGCGGAGCTGTCTGATAAATATGACAACGATAAAAATATCATGCAGAAAGTAACCAATGAGGATTTGAGAAAATTCGGAATGATACCGGAGTTTCTGGGAAGACTTCCGATTGTATTTACGCTGGAAGGTTTAAGCGAGGAGATGATGGTAAAAATACTGACAGATCCGAAAAATGCAATTATTAAACAGTATCAGAAACTTTTGGAACTGGATGAGGTAAAATTGGAGTTTACGGAAGGAGCATTGCAGGCCATAGCAAAGAAGGCATTGGAAAAGAACACAGGCGCCCGGGCCCTGCGCTCAATCATCGAAGAGTTTATGCTGGATATCATGTTTGAGATTCCAAAAGATGAGCATATCGGAACAGTGAAGATTACAGAAGATTACATCAATAAGACCGGCGGTCCGATTATCGGAATGCGTGGTCAGGAACTGATTACAGCCGCAAAATAACATATATACCGAAAACCGGGCATATAGTATACCAAAGAAAAACAAAGGGTGTTGTATGCCGGATTGCAGGGAAATTATCATGTCGGAGGAATATCTGGATTTTATTGTGGAGTATGGCACAAGCAGTGAAGCGGCAATGGAGCGTTTTAAAGATTTGTGTCCGCAGGTAATCAGTGACAGATATATCAGTTTATATGGGAAAACAGATGGAGTTTCAAGTTTCGGGGTGGCAAATAATACATATAGTGCCATCCCGAAATTATATGGTCTGATGGACACCACGGCAGTGGCGGCCACAGGCGCCATACGATTACAGAATCAGACCGGATTTGAACTGACAGGCAGAGGGGTTATTGTAGGATTTATAGACACGGGAATTGATTATACCAATGATATTTTTAATAATGCTACGGGACAGACAAGGATTCTTAATATTTGGGATCAGACAGATAACAGCGGAACTCTTCCGGAAAATTTTGATTATGGAAGTGAATATTCCATGGAGGATATTAACAGAGCGCTGGCAAGTGAAAATCCTTTGGAGATCGTACCGCACAGAGATGAACTGGGTCATGGAACATTTATGGCGGGAGTGGCCTGCGGAAAATATGATGAGCAGCAGGACTTTATAGGAAGTGCACCGGACAGTTATATTGCCATGGTCAAGTTAAAAGAGGCAAAGCAGTATTTGCGTGATTATTTTCTGATAGACAATGGGAAGCCGGTGTATCAGGAAAATGACATTATGATGGCAGCCAGTTATCTGAGAAGTCTGCGGGTAAAATATGGGATGCCGGTGGTGATTGTTCTGGGATTGGGCAGTGGCAGCGGTGACAGGGCAGGAGGACTGCCTTTAAGCCAGTATTTGGATGAACTGGCACAATTTATCGGTCAGAGTGTTGTGGTATGCAGTGGAAATGAAGGAAATGAGAGACTGCATTACAGCGGCAGAGTGGAAGGAGACAGCGCGGACGAAGTAGAGTTGAGAGTAGGGGAAAACGATAAGGGATTTGTATTGGAATTATGGGGAAATACACCGGATCTGTTTTCTGTTTCCTTTGTTTCGCCCTTGGGAGAGAGCGTTCCCCGGATTCCGGCGAGAAAAGATGTCAGCGAACGGGTAAACTTTCTGCTGGAGGGAACCACAATAGATATTGATTACAGTCTGGTAGAAGCGGGAAATGGGGAAGAATTAATTTTTATGCGGTTTATGAATCCTTCACCGGGGATTTGGACCATCAGAGTGTATGGAAGCAATATTTTAAATGGCAAATTTAATATATGGGCAAATCTCCGTCAGTTTATGAACGAAGATACTTTTTTTCTAAAACCGGATCCGGATATTACCCTGACCACGCCTTCCAGTGCACAAAGAGTGTTGACCGTAGGCGGATATGACAGCAGTTCGGAAGCGTTTTATCCAAGGTCAGGGAGAGGATTTACCAACGACGATAACGTGAAGCCGGACATTGTTGCTCCGGCTGTGGATGTGTTCGGACCGGACGTGGGAAGAAGTGCGGAACTTTCCGGCGGATTTACAAGGAGAACGGGAACTTCTGTTGCCGCTGCCCTGACAGCGGGGTGCTGTGCCCAGATGCTGGAATGGGGGGTTGTGAAAGAAAATGATATTTATATGAACGGAACATTTATTAAAAGTTATCTGATTCGCGGTGCAGACCGGGACAGGGATATTACCTATCCCAGCAGACAGTGGGGATATGGGAAACTGAATGTGTTTAACAGTTTTCTTATATTGACCAGAACATAATTCATGAAAGAAAAGTTGATTTTTAAGATAAAGTATATTAAAATTAATTAGTTAGTGTGAAAATTCACTGTTTAATATTAAAATACAAGGAGAATTAAGATGAAATTATCAAAGTTAGTGGGAGACAGATTTAAAGAAAAACCGGCAAACTGTTTAATCGACAGTCATGCACTGATGGTTCGAGGAGGATATATCAAAAATGTGGCAAATGGTATTTATTCTCAGTTCCCGCCGATGAAGAGAATTTCAAAAAAAATAGAGAATATTATCAGAGACGAGATGGATAAAATAGACGGACAGGAAGTATTGTTTCCTGTTGCCCTTCCGGGAAGTTTATGGGAGGAATCAGGAAGATATGAAAGCGTAGGCTCCGAGCTGCTTCGGTTCAGCGACAGAACAGGTAGTAAAATGGTTCTTGGCATGACCCATGAAGAAGCTTCTGTTCAGTTGGTCAGAGAATATGCCAACAGTTACGCAAAATATCCGTTTATGATTTATCAGATTCAGACAAAATTCCGTGATGAGGCAAGACCTCGTGCGGGACTGATTCGTGTCCGCGAATTTACCATGAAAGACGCCTATTCATTCCATACATCTCAGGAAGATTTAGAGCAGTATTATCAGAAATGCTATGATGCATACAATCGTATTTTTGCCCGTTGCGGTATTCCGGAAGTGAAAGTAGTTGCATCGGATTCCGGTATGATGGGGGGAAATCTTTCCCATGAATACATGTTACTGACACCGGCAGGTGAGGATTCCATTGCAGTTTGTCCGAAATGCGGATACAGCGCCAATGTGGAGGCGGCACCAAGTGTTATAGAAAATCAAAATAAGATTCCGATGGAAGAATTAAAAGAAGTAGACACACCGGGAACAGGCACAATCGAAGAGTTATGTAATTTCCTGAAAGTGCCGGCAGAGAATACTGCAAAGGCTGTGGTATATCAAAGAAATGAAGATGACAGTTATGTGGTTGCCTTTATCCGTGGCGATTTAGATATTCATGAGACAAAACTTACCAACGCATTAGGCTGCAAGATTCATCCGGCAGTCATTGAAGATGACAGTGTTCTTACCGCAGGATTTATCGGGCCAGTAGGAATCAATGAAAAAGTGACGGTAATATTTGATAATTCATTAAAAGGAATTGATTATTTAGTGACCGGAGCCAATAAAGTGGATACCCATTATACAGGATTCAATGTGGACAGGGATTGTCCTGATGCAGAGTATTATGACCTTGCAAAAATTGTTGAAGGTGGAATTTGTCCGGAGTGCGGTGCTCAAGGTATTACGGTTTCACGAGGCATTGAAGTGGGTAATATTTTCCAGTTGGGAACAAAATACTCCAAATCCATGGGATTTAAATATACGGATGAAAATGGCGACGAACAGTATCCGGTTATGGGATGTTACGGAATTGGTGTAGGACGTATGGCTGCTTCCATCTGTGAGGTAAAACACGACGAATACGGTCCAATCTGGCCGATTACCATTGCTCCATGGCAGGTGCATCTGTGCTGCTTGCGCTCTGATGATGCAGCCTGCAAAACATATGCAGACCAGTTGTATGAGACTTTACAGAATAAAGGTATCGAAGTGATTTATGACGACCGAAAAGCAAGACCGGGTGCCATGTTTGCAGATGCAGACTTGCTGGGAGTACCGGTACGGGTTGTCGTAAGTCCTAGAAATCTGGAAGAGAATGCAGTGGAAATTTCTACAAGAGATAAACAGATTGATAAGCAGAAAATTCCAATGGCAGATGCAGTAGACCAGGTTGAAAGACTTATAAAAAAGTTGACGGATGATATTTATAAAAATGTTTAATAATTCAATATGAAGTAGGCATAATCTGATACATGGATTATGCCTTTTCAATATTTTGAATAGAAAACCACGATCCTTTTGTATCGATGACTCCCTTTTTTTTCAGCTTTCCGATTTCCGCTGACATGGCACTGCGTTCTACACCTAAATAATCTGCCAGTGCCTGTCGGTCGTAAGGAATCGTAAATTCAGAACAATTATTTTGTTTTGCCTCGTCTAAAAGATAGGTAATTACCTTTTCTTTTGTTGTTTTCTGAGACATATAACGGATTTTTTTATTTAAATCCAGATTTTTTCGTGCTATTTCCTGTAATAAATTTGTTATTAACTGGTTGTGAAAACCAAAAGAATCGGAGTGGGAAGTAAATATTTTTCTACAATCCAAAAGGAGAACATCACTGGTTTGTAAAGCAATGGCACTTACCGGCATGGTTTTTAAGCCTGCACAGGGAAACACTTCTCCAAACAATTCTCCAATTTTAAGAACAGTCAATACACTTCTGTTCCCATAATAGTCTTCGCGGACAATCTGTACTTTGCCGGAAAGGACGATTCCCACCAATCCGGCGGAAGAACCTTCCAAAAAAATGGAATTTCCTTTGGAATAGGTATTGGTTTTGCCATTAAGAAATTGTAACGTCTGCTCCAAATCAGTGTGATACATACCATGAAACAGTGGACACTGTGATAAGATTTTAAAATCCATTTTCATAAAATTCTCCTTTGTTGTAATTCCAACATACAAGTTTTGATTAGTATAGTAAAATAAGTGTGTAAAGTCAAGAAAACAAATATTAGGAGGGTAAATTATGATTCGTAGAATTATTGAAATAGACCAGCAGAAATGTAATGGCTGTGGACTATGTGCCAAGGCTTGTCATGAAGGGGCTATCGGTATGGTGCACGGCAAGGCAAAGCTGCTTAGAGACGACTATTGTGACGGTTTAGGTGACTGCCTTCCAGCTTGTCCAACAGGAGCAATTACCTTTGTGGAGAGAGAGGCGGTGGCATATGACGAAAAAGCGGTAATGGAAGCAAAGGCAAAGAAAAATTATCATATGCCTGCGTGTTCCAGCTCTGTAGCAAAAACAATGAAATGTCTAAACAGAGAGGAGACTTTTTCTATATCTGCGGAATCCCGTTTGCGGCAGTGGCCGGTACAGATCAAACTGGTACCTGTGAATGCAGCGTATTTTCAAGAGGCAAAATTGCTGATTGCTGCGGATTGTTCAGCCTATGCCTATGCACATTTTCATGAAGATTTTATAAAAGAACACATTACTTTGATAGGATGCCCAAAACTGGATGATACAGATTATTCTAATAAGCTTACCGAGATTATTCAAAACAACAATATTCGAAGTGTTACAGTAGTACGAATGGAAGTACCGTGCTGTGGTGGCATTGAGTCAGCCGTAAAAAAGGCTTTGAAGAACAGTGGGAAATTGATTCCATGGAATGTGGTAACGATTTCTACTAAGGGAGATATTTTAGACAGGGTATAAGCAGATTTGAAGCAGGTAACTAACGATAACATAAAAAGATATAGGCGAAAATACCTATATCTTTTTTTTACATATATCTTTTAAACAGCATCTGTCACAAAAAGGTGCTGTTCTGGCAGTACAGATTTCACGACCATGATACACCAGACAGTGACAAAAATCACTGCCCTTTTCAGGTGGAATAATTTTCCACAATTCCATCTCCACCTTTTTAGGGTCTTTAATACCGTTTACCAGTCCGATTCGATTGCACAAGCGGATGCAGTGGGTGTCGGTAACAATGGCGGGCTGTCCGAAAACGTCTCCCATAATCAGATTGGCACTTTTTCTTCCCACCCCCGGAAGTTTCAATAAATCCTCCATATTGTCGGGAACTTTACAGTCAAATTCGTCACGTAACATTTTCATACACAGACTGATATCTCTTGCCTTGCTTTTTCCAAGACCGCAGGGACGCACAATTTTTTCGATTTCTTCCACCGGTGCGTCTGCCACGGCTTCAATGGTAGGGTACTTGGCATACAGACCGGGTACGATTTTGTTTACCCGCTCATCGGTACATTGTGCCGCAAGCCGTACGCTGATTAAAAGTTTCCATGCATCATTGTAATCTAAAGAACAGGTGGCATCAGGATATTCTTTTTCCAATCTGTCAATGACCTCTAACGCCAATTCTTTTTTTCTCATAAGTATTGCCTCCTAGAAAATAAAACACTGCAATCATTGTATCAAATTCCATCATAAAAAAACAGTCCCTTTATTTTCCGGAAGTTAAAGAACAAAAAGTCTCATAAAAATATGTTGACAATAAAAACAAAACGTGATAATATTTTTATTACCAAACAAAGCAACAAAAAGTATATGTTTATAGTTTTACAAATATGTGATGTTTTGCAGCTGGCAACTCTATTGCGAAAATCATATATTTTCATCCCCGTTTCTTTGTTGCCTGTTTGGAAGTGGAAAGGAGGTGAGAGCCAATGGATGTGTTTTTACAGGAACATGGCAAGACCATATTCATAGCGGTATGTATTTTATTGCTGGTGGGTGTTGCCTATGTTATCGGGCCGATTATCAGTAATGCGGTCAAAAATGTGGTAGACAGTTATTCTTCATCTGTCACATTTGATTCCATTGCCGGTAAGATACCGACAGGAAATTAGGAGTCGTGTCCGAAAGATTTGTGTTAAATAAACAATTATTTTTAATGGTTGGGAGAGTATCAATGAGGAAATTGTCGTTACCGGACAGAGCTTTTGGTGATTTATTAGAATATATATCGGATGAAAATATTACAGACATTAACTGGAGCAGAGGACTATGGATTAATCATCTGGAAAAAGGCAGGTATAAAGTAGAAAATTTTGTTTTGAAAGATGTTTTTATCCAGCAGTTTTATACGCGCATCAGTAATTTAATGAATGTACAGTTTAATCAGAATCATCCGCTTTTGGAGGCGGAGACAGATAATCTCAGAATATCCATACTGCATGATTCTGTTACCAATACCGGGATTAGTATCAGTATCCGAAAGACACCGGCGATTCGCAGAATCAAAAAGGACAGCATGATTCGTGAACAATATTGTACGGAGGAGATTGATACATTCATGGAAAATGCCATACGGGCACACTGCACCGTGATCGTAGGCGGACTGCCGGGTGTGGGAAAAACAGAATATATCAAATATTTAACAAATTATATTCCGGCATATGAAAGAGTTTATACGATTGAGGATAATTTGGAATTAAGATATTCCGCAATCAATCCGGATAAAGATTGTGTGGAAATTAAGGTAAGCGAAAATTTTGGCTATGCAGACGCACTAAAAGCCAGTAAAAGACAATTGCCTACATGGGTTTTGTTGGCGGAAGCCAGAGGAGAAGAAGTAAAATATCTGTTGGAAAACATATCGGCAGGCGTACACTGCCTGACAACTATTCATTTGGATGATGCCACAAAAATCCCCGACCGTTTGAGAAATATGGGATCGAACATTCAGGAAAATGATGTATATTCCTTTGTGGATATCGGTGTGCAGCTTCAGTCTGTGATCAGAGAGGGCAAAAAAATTACCCGGCGTATTTCTCAGGTAATGTGTCTGTCAAGACATGAAGAAGTAAATGAGAAAGTGATGATTTATGAGGAGGGAAAAATTCTCACCAGAGATATCCCGGGAGATATTATGAGAAAGTTTAAAATGGCAGGAATAAAGAATCCGTTTGAAAAGGAGTGTATCGTTGAAAGATAAAGTTTTGAAAATATTAAAAGATTCCATGAAAATTTTAATTTTGGTGCTGACAGTCTGTGTAGTGTATAAACTGAACATGATCAGTATTTGTATATGCTTTGTGGGAGCCGTAATTTTTAGTGTTTTCTTTCAAAAAGAAGAAAACATCCGCATCCGATATCGAAACAGGTTTCACGATCTGGTTCTTTATATGGAACAGATGGTTTATTCTTTTAAGAAACAGCCAAAAATCAGAATGGCACTGTCGGATGCACAGAAGGTCAGTTCACATCGGATGAAGGAAATCATTGAAGAAGTGATTGTGAATATTGATTCGAAAATGACCGATAAAATATATGAAGAATCGCTGGGGATTATGAAGAAAGAATATGACTGTAAAAGGCTTCGTTCTCTCCATGAATTTCTGATTAAAATAGAAAAACATGGAGGCGCATATGAAGATCATTTGAATATTCTTATGGAGGATATCAAAGAGTGGACAGACAGAATATCCTTATTTATAAAAAATGTTGACAGGGTAAAAAGAAACGTGATCATTTCCATTTTTTCTACCTTGATTACCTGTGGTTTCATGGCGTATCTGATTCCAAAAGAATATAGCTATACCGGTCATCCGGTATATCAGGTCTGCTCTACACTGATGATATTGTTTATGCTGTTATCCTGCTGGTTTGTTTATAAGAAGGTAAATTTTGATTGGATACAGGAACGGCAGGGACTGTCGGAAAATATGATTATAAAATATTATCTGCTGGTAGAAAAAGCGGATAAAAATCATCATACCTTATCTGTTGTGGAAAAATTATCTTATAAAAAGGCAAAGCGCCGCCTTGAAAATGAAATAAAAAAAGAATTTCCGGACTGGATTCGGGATGTGGCGGTGAATCTGCAAAACGATACGGTACAGTCTGCCATAGAAAGTTCTTATGAGAAATTACCATTTGTTTTGAAACGGCCGGTAAGAAAACTATTGGTAGATTTTGAGAAATATCCGGTGGGGATAGAACCTTACGATAACTTTTTGAAAGAGTTTGATTTAGATGAGATGAAGTCATCCGTGAAAATGTTTTATTCCATGAATGAATTAGGAAAAGAACAGTCGGGGAAACAGATTTATTCCATTATCGACAGAAATAACAAGATGATAAGGCAGGCAGAGGAGATGAAAAATAATGACCGGATAGGTGCCGCGACCATGTTTACTGCCGTCCCCATGGGGGTGGGGGTAGTCAAAATCATGGTAGACATGATACTTATGATTGTGGTTTTCACATCATCCGTTTCCAATGTGATAGGAGGACAGATATGAAAATTTTATTGTCGGAATTGGGACAATGTATTATTTATGGTGTGATGTTCTTATTTTTAATCGGGGGATTTTATGAAATATTAGACAGGCTGACGGGGTAATGATATTTGTTATAAGAGGCACAGATATGGTGTGAAAAGGAGAAAACATGGAAGGGTTTGTTACGGAACATGGAGAGGTTCTCATTAGTGCAATGGTGTCCGTCTTTTTAATGATTATTCTGATCGTGACAGTCATGGTAATGGGAAATATGCATACGGTTTTTCTTACCGGAATTATGGGCAACGGAGCTTCCTAGCTGCTGCTGCCTCGAAAAGAGAATGGAGAAAATATGGGAACGATGTTACAGGAGCATGGAGAGGTACTGGTATATGGCATCATAGGGGTGATGGTGGTCTTTATGATTTGCCTTGTATGTGAGAACCAATGGAAGGAGATTACACCGGAATACAAAACGGCTGTCAGCAAAGACAACAGTACATTTATCCATGAAAACGAGAATAAATATCCGGTGATTGAAGCGGATGAAATTATTTATGCCGGATATCAGACTGAAAATTTTCAGTGTAAAGATTTTATTAAGGCAAGAGACTGCAATGGAAAAGATATTAGTGAAAAAGTACAGATATTTGGCACAATCGATACTTTCAGAAGAGGAATCTACCCATTAAAGTGTATGGTTGTGGATGATAACCAATTAGCATGTACGAAATATATTCATGTGATTGTGGAGTAAGGAGATATGAAAATAGCAATAGAAATGTTTTCGGTGGTGATCGCCATAACGTTAGGGTGCATCTTATTTGCATCCAGTATCAGCAGTAACAATCAGGTTTCTGATGCGAGGGACTTTTACAATGTGGCAGTAAATCGAATCGAGGACAGCAACGGCAATGAAAAGGTTATAGAACAGTGTGTAACGGAAGCAGAGGGAAAAGGTTATCAGCTTTTGGTTGAAGATCTGACGATTTACAAAGAACAGCCAAGTAAACTGGTAACACTTCAGTATAAAGTGACGATTCCGTTGTTTTATTTGTTTGGAGATAAGTTTCAAAAACAGGGGGTGATTGAAGGATATGCAAGATAAAGCCAAATATCTGATTATGTTTGCGTTCATACTTATTATAGGTTTTCATGAAAGAAGCATTGTACAGGGATACACAGGAAAAGGAACAGAAAAGAACCCTTATGTGGTGACGAAAGAAACGGAAATCAGAGAAATATTGACCACAAAGGGCAGCGGCAGTTGGAAATATATTGCAGTAAACGGCAATATTACCATCAGAAAAACCATTGTGGTATCGAAGGGGAAATTTCGGATTTACGCAAAAGGAACAGGACGGATGTTAAAACGTTCCGGGAATGCCACAGATACCATAAATAATAAAGAAAATCCCGGGTACTGCCTGACTGTCAATGGTACGGCCAATGTGGTTTTCGGATATAAAAATGGAAGTAATCATATATTAAGGCTGGGCGGAAACAAAGACAATTTTACGGGAAATAAGAAAAGTTCCGGTTTCTTGTTCATAGGACGGAATGCGTCGGCTGCAATTGATGGAAATGCATTACTTACGAATGTGAGAAATAATAAAAGCAGCGAAGGAGGAACGGCTGTTTTTAGTCAGGGAACGCTTACTGTAAACGGTGAAATCAGTAACTGTGAGGGAACGGACGGAGGAGCAGTCGGAATAAAAAACGGAACGCTTCAGATAAACAGTACAGCAAATATCCATCACTGCAGCTCTCAAACGGAAGGTGGAGGAGTGTTTGGAATTTCTGGCTGTTCTATTACAATGAATGGGGGAACAATCCATCATTGTAATGCCAGGGAAGAAGGAGGGGGTATCTTTGTTGGAGGAGACTCCCAGTGCACCATTACGGCAGGAAGTGTTACAAACAACACGTCCACGCTGACAGGGGGAGGTATCTTTTCAGGAAATGGGGCAACGCTGCTCATCGGGAAAAATAACGGTACAGGCCCGTCTATTTCTTATAATACGGCAGGAACTGCAGGCGGAGGTATCCGATGCAATGGCGGACTTGGAAGAGAAAGGGGTGGCACAACAATATTTTACGGGGGATACGTTACCGATAATAAGGCGAACCAAAGTGCGGGAGGAATATCCTGTGGAACAAAAGGGGACGTTTATTATTCCCAAATATACATGAGAAATCTGCATATTAAAAATAATTATGCCGGACAAAAAATCGGGGGGATCCGCATCCCGGACAGTGTGGTAGGAATTGCCGGAAGAGAAATTTACATGACAAATTGTGTGATTGAAGGAAACAGCACCGGAGGAGAATGTGGGGGCATCATGTTAGAAAGTACGGTTATTGCTGAAAATACTAACGTCAGATCAAACAGTTCCAAAGGAAATGGAGGGGGAATTTATATTCGTGGCGGCCAGCTTCAATTAAACAGCAGTTATGTAACAGGTAATCAAAGCAAAGGAAAAGGCACCGGTGTTTATGTGGCTGGACAATTGAAAATGAAGGATAAAAGTTATGCAGATCAGAATAACGAAGTATATTTAACAAAAGGATGTTATATCGATGTGGTAGGGAAATTAAGTAGGTCATCAGGACTTGTTGCAAAAATCCGTTCAGAAATAAATGTCAATGGAACAAAACTGGTAAGAGCAAATTATGCCAATGGAACTGCCACAGGAGAACTGTATTATCCTACCGGTAATAAAGGGGAGCGGTATCAGTGTATCAGCATGTCGAAATCCCAGCTTCTAAGACCTAGTGAAAATGTGAACGGATATGAGAAAAACTGGATTATTATCAGTGAAAAGTATAAAGTCCAATATGATAAAAATACTGTGGACACCGTAGAAAATATGCCGGATGCACAGGATAAATACTGGAATGAAAATATTGTGTTAAGTAAAAACCAGATGAAAAGAGAAGGGTTTTTATTAGAAGATAAAAAATACTGGAACCGGCAGTCAGACGGAAAGGGAAAGATCTATACTCCGGGGAGTGTTTATACGGAAAATGGAAATGTTACTTTATATGTCATTTGGAAAAAGATAACGGTTCAGGAAATATATATTCATACGGTGAATCGCTTTTATGTCCTCCATCAGAAAGTTGTGTTAAATAAAAAGGAATTGTTAAAAAAAGTTACCACGGATGATGATTTACATACCGGAAAGCAATATCCGCTGAGAGTGACAAAAATTGACAAAGAAAATCAGATGAATGTGGCGAGAGGGGAAGACATCATCACGGAGAATTTTATAAATACCGATTTGGTCAATCAATATATTCTGACCATAGAAACACGGGATGAAGAAAGTGATATAAAAGCTGAGGTTACGATGCGGGTTTACGTTTTGCACTCTGATATGTCCAACGGACAGGTCAGGTTTATTTCGAATGAATACCTGAGTACATTGGACAAGGAATCAAAATGGAGTATGAGATTAAACGATCAATTGGTAACCAGTCTGAATAAAAAGGAGATTGGAGTATACAGCGTGAAAATTTCCAACAGACAGCGGAATGAAATAAAAGAAAATATAAGGAGTAATAACTACATAATAGATCATGAAATGAATCAACAGGTAGTTAGCAGATTGAATCTATGAAACAGGTTATAATTATAATCGGATTTGTGGTTGTGATGATGTTGGTTTTTCTCACTTTATTATCTGTACAGGGCAGAACAGACAGGCGTGATGAATTAGACAGAGCTGTGGCAGCAGCGGTAAAACAGACTGTAAAAGACAGTCAGATAGAAAATCAGACATCAATTACATCCGATCAGGAAATGGTTGCCCAGTTTATACAAAATGTGTGTACCGGTATTGTCAGTGATGGAGATTTACAGATTCAGATAATGGGGGTAGATTATAAAGAAGGAATGTTGGACGTACTCGTCACCGAACAATTTTCTTATTTTAATGGAAAAAAGGCACAAATTTCCATCAGAAAATGTGCAGTTTATGAGTAAAGTAAAATATAACAACCGGAAAAATCAATTTATGGGTCGGAAAAATGAATCATGAAACGACTCGGATGCTTACATCCCCGGATGACAGCCATCTGCAGGTACCATCTTTGAATTGCACTTTCAGTCGGCATTTTTTGTCAATTTCTACTGCTGTGGCAGGTATAGTCTTGCCGCCTTCCAGAACATTGATGTCTTTGCCAAGAATCATGGAGCGGGAGATGTATTCTTCCACATATCTTTTTTCGTGGAAATCTTTGTAATATTCCATGAAGTAGTCGAGAAGATGGGCAATGAGGAGGCTGCGCTTATTGATAGAGTCAGTTATTTTGTCAAAAACGGTGGTGGCAATATTCTGAATTTCCTCCGGGAATCCGTTTTCCGGCGGACAGATATTGATACCGATACCTACAATGGCATAGTCCAGTTGATTGGTTTCTACATTAAAAGCACCTTCCGTAAGGATTCCGCATACTTTTTTTTGACCGATATAAATGTCGTTGACCCATTTAATCAGAGCGCTTTTGGTGGAAACGTCTTCAATGGCTCTGGCAGTTGCCACGGCGGCGGAAGTAGTAAGGAATAATGATTCCTCGGCAGAGATGGAAGGGCGCAGCAGAATACTTACATAGATACCGGTTTTGGAGGGAGAATAAAACGATTTTCCCATTCTGCCTTTTCCGGCAGTCTGTTCTTCTGCGATAATTACTGTTCCTTCCGGTGCCCCCTGCTCTGCCATTTCCCTTAAAACCGTGTTGGTTGAAGTAACGCTTGGATAAACATGAATATCGAAAGCATTGTTTAAGTGCCGGCTGATACTGAAAGAAGAAAGAATGTCGCTTTTTTCCTCAAGACAGTATCCGCGGTTTGGTATGGCGTTGATTTTATATCCGCTTTTTTCTAAAGCTTTTATGGCCTTCCATATAGAATTCCGGCTGACGCCTAAATTTTCAGCTAACTGTCCGCCGGAAATATAACTGCCTTTATTGCTTTCTAACTGTTTTAAAACCTCATCTTTTACGCCCATTGTTTCCTCCATATACCCTTTGTCCTAATAAGTAGTATAACATTGATAGAAAACGGAATCAACGGAAAAAAGAACAAACGTTAGCCTTTTGAGAATAAAAGGTTGACAATCAAATGAACGTAGCATACAATGGTGTCGGTAAAAATGATAAAAGGAGATAAAAGAAATGAAAGAGGGAAAAAAGACATTTATTACTGTACAGGATATGGTACTGGTAGCAGTTTTTACAGCACTGATTGCAGTATGTTCATGGATAACCATTCCTGCCATGGCAGGTCAGGTTCCGTTTACCCTGCAGACCTTTGCCGTATTTGTGACAGCAGGAGTTTTAGGAGCCAAAAGAGGCGTTTTATCAGTATTTGTTTACATACTGTTAGGTCTGATTGGCGTTCCTGTGTTTGCAGGATTTGCAGGAGGACTTAGTGTTGTTGCAGGACCTACCGGCGGTTATATTGTTGGATTTGTTTTTACGGCACTGATTGTAGGTGCAGTTATGTATGTTGTTAAAGGAAAAAATGAAACAACAAAGCTGATTGTTTCCGTTATAGCAATGATTTTAGGAGACCTTGCCTGCTTTGCCGTAGGCACCATCTGGTTTATGGCAGTAACAGGCACAAATCTGGCAGGTTCACTGGCTTTATGTGTGATTCCGTTTATTATTCCGGATCTGGTGAAAATTATTGTAGCAGCGATTGTGGTAAACAGGTTAAAAAAATATGTGCAGATATTCCATTAGACCTCACCATTTACTTTGCCTTCAGTTTTTTGAAGGCAAAGGTTATAGTGATGATTTTGTCAGACAGATGTCAGAAATAGACAGGACATTGAACAAAGAGAATCCGCAAATAAACATCGTAGAAGGTGTGGATGATATTTGTAAAAAGTGTCCTAACAGGTCAGATATTTGTTTGAAGGAACTGTAAAATATTCTATTTCACATTCTTATACAAATTTACATATATTCATTCTTAGTTTGAGAAAAAATATATGTAATATGTTCTCATTGATCATTGGATTTCAAATCAATTACATATACAATCGATAGTTTGAGTAAGAAGGCATATGTAATTGATTCCCGCATATCATAAATTTTCATAAGTTTACATTTATATTTTGTAATTTATTTTTGCAAAGTTTCTTTATGGATAGAACAGTAAAAATATGGTAAGATATACAATGTTGGATAAGAAGTTATTTAGGAGGCGGTTTATGAACATCAATGATTTGCAGTCATATGAGGTAATCCTCAGTCAACATATAGAAGAAGTAAATTCCGAAGCATACTTATTAAAACATAAAAAATCAGGGGCAAGAGTTGTGGTTCTGTCCAATGATGACGATAACAAGGTATTTCATATCGGTTTTAGAACGCCGGTAGCAGATGATACAGGTGTTCCGCACATTATTGAACATACAGTGCTCTGTGGTTCCGATAAATTTCCGGTAAAGGAGCCATTTATGGAGCTGGTAAAAGGCTCCCTGAATACTTTTTTAAATGCTATGACCTACCCGGACAGAACGGTTTATCCGGTAGCAAGTTACAACGATAAAGATTTTAAGAATCTGATGCATGTATATATGGACGCTGTATTTCATCCGAATATTTATAAAGAAGAAAATATATTTAAACAGGAAGGCTGGCATTATGAACTGGACAGCAGAGAAGATGAACTGACAATTAACGGAGTGGTCTACAACGAGATGAAAGGTGTCTTTTCCTCGGTGGACGGACTGGCATCCAGAGTTTCGCTGCAGTCGTTATTCCCGGATAATGGTTACAGCAGTGAATCCGGGGGAGACCCGGACGCTATTCCATCACTGACTTATGGCCAATATCTGGATTTTCATAGAAAATATTATCATCCTTCCAACAGTTATATCTATTTATATGGCGATATGGATGTTGTGGAACGGTTGGAGTGGATGGATAAAGAGTATCTGTCAAAGTATGATTACTTAGAAGTAGATTCTGAAATAAAAAAACAGAAACCTTTTGACAAGCCTTGTTTTGTAAAAAAAGAATATGCCATATCAGACAGTGAAAAGGAAGAAGAAAGTGCCGTTCTTATTTCAAACTTTGTTATTGGGGACAGTCTGGATATAGAGTTAAATATTGCATTCCAAATTTTGGAATATGCTATTATGCAGATGCCGGGAGCCCCGTTGAAACAGGCGCTGATTGAAGCGAATATCGGAAAAGATATTACAGGTTCCTACGAGGATGATATTTTGCAGCCGGTTTACAGTATTACTGCAAAATATGCCAATGAAGCAGACGCAGACAAACTGAATCAGATGATTGACCGCACATTGGAGAATATCGTCCGCACAGGGATTCATAAAGACGCCCTTCGCGCAGGGTTGAACAGTCTGGAATTTAAAACAAAAGAAGCTGATTTCGGAGGATTTCCAAAGGGACTTATCTGGGGCCTGAATCTTATGTGTACATGGCTTTATGATGAAAATCAGCCGTTTATTTCATTAAATATCAATCATATTTTTGACAAATTAAGAAAAGAAATCGATACCGGTTACTTTGAAAATCTGATTCAAAAATATTTTATTAACAATAAACACCGTTCTACTGTGGTTATGTCTCCGAAAAAAGGACTGACTGAAAAAAACGAGTCAGCATTAGCGGCTAAGTTAAAGAAATTAAAGGATGCCATGACAGAGGAAGAGATGGAACGGTTAATCGCTGACACAAAACAGTTGAAACAGTATCAGGAGACGCCGTCCACAGAAAAGGAACTGGAAACAATTCCACTGCTGGAGATTGCAGATATCGAAAAAAATCCGAAACCATTTATTTATAAAGAGGAAAAAACGGAATCTTTTACGGCTGTATATAATGAACTGTTTACCAACGGTATCGGTTATCTGGATATTGCCTTTGATTTTGGGACTGTGCCAATGGAATATATTCCCTATGTGGGATTGTTCAAATATGTGTTAAGTTATATGGATACGGACAGAAAATATACAGAGCTGAACACGGATATTGATATGAATCTGGGCGGTCTGCTGTTTAGTTCGGCGGTCTATGTAAACAGTAATGGGCAGCAGGCAAAATACGAAGTGGAAGTTCACACGAAAGCCATGAATGACAAATTGGAAAAGGCAGTGGACATTATAAAAGAGGTTATAACAAAAACTGATTTCAACGATGAAAAACGGTTGAAAGAAATTTTGGAAGAAACAAAATCAAGGTTAAATAAAACAATTATACAGTCAGGGAATATTGCCGGCAGAATGCGTGCCGTATCTGACTATTCTGCGGATTATTACATTAGAGAACAGATTTCGGGAATTGCTTTTTACAAGTTTTTGGAAGATATTTTAGAACATTATGACAGCCGTAAGGATGAGGTGATTCAAAAACTTTCCGATACGAAAAAGTATATTTTCAGAAAAGATAATATGATAATCAATTATGCAGGAGACAGAGAAAGTTACGAAAACGTAAAAACGTATCTTGAGAAACTACAGTCATGCATGTATGATTCCGTAGATTTTAAACCAAATTTCGACGGTTGGACTTTTGAACCTTCGCAAAAGAATGAAGGATTTATTACATCAGGTCAGGTTCAATATGTATCCAGATGCGGAAACTATAAAGAAGGAAGTAACGAGCCTTTTGACGGAAGTATGCAGGTATTATCCAACATTATGAGCAGCGAATACTTATGGAATAATATCCGGGTGCTGGGTGGAGCTTACGGCTGTGGCTGTTCGGTTACCCGCAGAGGCGATGTAATGTTTTCTTCCTACAGAGACCCGAATCTGAAACGTACCAGTGATGTTTATTTAAACGCACCGGAATATATTGAAAAATTTGATGCCAGTGAACGTGAAATGAGGAAATATATTATTGGAACTATCAGTAATATGGACACGCCAATGAGTGCGGCAGACAGAAGCGGACGGGAATTTACCCAGTATATGAGCGAGACCACTTATGAAATGTTACAGAGGGAGCGGGAAGATGTGTTAAATACCGATGTAGTAAAAATCAGAAGTCTGGCGCCAAAATTCAGGAAGGCATTAGATCAGAACCATATCTGCGTGGTAGGTGGAAAGAGTGCCATTACAAATGACGCAGAGTTATTCAATGAAATCAAGGAACTGGGATGAGCAGCACACATGAGATGAGGAGAAACAGATGACAGAAAAGTTTAAATCAGGTTTTGTGGCGTTAATCGGAAGACCAAATGTGGGAAAATCTACTTTGATGAACCGGATTATCGGGCAGAAGATTGCGATTACGTCCAAAAAACCTCAGACAACCAGAAACAAAATACAGACGGTATACACATGTGATAAGGGACAGATTGTGTTTCTTGACACGCCGGGAATTCACAAGGCCAAAAACAAGCTGGGTGAATACATGGTCAATGTGGCAGAAAAGACATTAAAAGAAGTAGATCTGATTCTGTGGCTGGTGGAGCCGGATACCTTTATCGGTGCCGGGGAACAGCATATTGCAGAGCAGTTAAAGAGCATTCATGTCCCGGTAATTCTGGTAATTAACAAAACAGATATGGTAAAGCGTGAGGAAGTTCTGGCGTATATTGACGCGTACAGAAAAATTTTTGATTTTGATGAGATTATCCCGGCTTCCGCACTGCGGGGAGAAAATGTGGAAACAGTTGTGCAGCAGATATTCAAATATCTGCCGGAAGGTCCCATGTATTATGATGAAGATACGGTTACGGACCAGCCAATGCGGCAGATTGTTGCGGAACTGATTCGTGAAAAGGCATTACATGCGCTGGACGAGGAAATTCCCCACGGTATTGCCGTCACCATTGAACGGATGAAAAAGAGACATCATAAGGATATGTATGACATTGAGGCAACCATTGTCTGCGAGAGAGATTCCCATAAAGGAATTATTATCGGGAAAAAAGGAAGTATGTTAAAGAAAATCGGCACCAATGCCAGATATGAAATTGAGCAGCAGTTGGATATGAAAGTAAATTTACAGCTTTGGGTAAAGGTGCGAAAAGACTGGAGAGACAGTGAACTGCTGATGAAAAATTATGGTTATAATGAGGACAAATAAATTTTCCATTATTTTCTTTCCGGCATAATGATGCATACAAAATTCCTCCTTGGAAATCATAGTTATTGAAATGATTTACGAAAACGATGAGATGGAATTCTGATAAAGAATTCTACTTAATCATAAGGAGGATAAGATGGATAATTTGGATAGCTGGAGAGTGTTTGAAACAACAGGCAGGGTGGAAGATTATTTAAAATATACGAAGGAAAAACGGATAAACAGGGCAAGAGAGAACTTTATTTCTAAGATAGAAGGCGATAGAGATGGTAGAGACAATGACAGTGGTGGGAATGGTCATTTCCGGGACACCTATAAGTGAATATGATAAACGTCTTGTCATTCTGACGAAAGAGCTGGGGAAAATCACGGCTTTTGCAAGAGGAGCGAGAAAACCTACCAGCCCGTATTTAGGCGGCAGTCAACCCATGGCATTTGGAGAATTTACTTTATATCGCGGGAGAAATGCCTATACCGTGACCGGAATGAAAATCAGCGATTATTTCAGCAATACAATGAAAGATATTGACAGTATGTATCTTGGAATGTATTTTCTGGAACTGGCAGATTATTATGGCAGAGAGGGAATCGAGGCCAGAGATACTTTGGAACTTTTATATTTTGCAATGAAAACCCTGAGTAAAAATATCATACACAACAGACTGGCAAGATGTATTTACGAACTGAAAACTTTGGTGATTAATGGAGAATATCCCAATGTTTTTAACTGTGGTGTCTGCGGACGGGAAGATTTGCTAGATTATTTTGACCCGCATCAGAATACAATCCTCTGTAAGCAGTGCCATGGCAATATGAAAGGACAGATGATATTGGAACCTTCCACGGTTTATGCACTGCAATATATTATTTCATCTCCCATGAATAAATTGTTTTCTTTTACCGTTAAAGACAGTGTTTTGCAGCAGATGGAAAAATTAATCGGAACATACATAAAAAAGGTTGTAGATAAAAAATTTAATTCGTTGGAATTTATATAACGGCAAAATCATAAACATGTTGGTGAGCAGATGGTTGGCAAATTTGATTCATTTTGACTGACATTTATAAGGAGAAGTTCACAGGTTCTAAAAATTTCGTATTGAAATTACAATGTATTCCGTTTAAAATTATTTATTAGGTGTATATGCCAATCTATGAGGAGGAATATTGAATGAAGCACATATGGAAAAATCTTTGCGTCTTAACGCTTGTTATGACAATGGCGGCAGGCTTTACAGGATGTGGGAAAAAAGTCGGAGATATAAAATTAGAGCAGGGAATGAATGCCGTTTATATCGATGAAGACGGAGAAGTGAGTTATGGCGTAGGCGAAAGTTTTGGCAGTGATGATTATGACGAAGATACATTAGAATCATATATTCATGATGAAGTGGCAGATTATAATAAAAGCGACAGGGCATCGGTGGGAAATGCCATCGAAGTCGATAAATTCGATGTGAGTGATAACGTGGCATATCTGGTTCTGAAAATTGCTACCGTTTATGATTTTAATGAGTATTTAAGAGAATATAATAAAGAAGATGAGGACGGTTTTTATGCCGGACAGATTTCTGACAGAGGCAGTATGAAAATTAAGGGAGATTTTATATCTCCGGACAAGAAAAAAACAGCCACAAGTTCCGATATCAAAGAAATGGGTGATAGTGATATCCTGATTTTGAACGGTGAGTATCAGGTTCAAATCGACGGCGATGTCAAATATATCAGTGATAACTGCAAAGTAGGTGAAGATGATATCATTACCACCGCAAAAGCAGAGGACGGATTAAGTTATATTGTCTATTAAGACAAAATGCAGCTATGATGCAGAATTAAGCAGTAAACAGGTATTAGAAAATTCAAAAACAGAACATATTAAAGGAGAGGTATTATGGGAAAGACAATGGAGAAAATTGTGGCATTGGCAAAGAGCAGAGGATTTGTATATCCGGGTTCGGAAATCTATGGAGGTTTAGCCAATACATGGGATTATGGAAATCTGGGTGTAGAGTTAAAAAATAATGTTAAGAGAGCATGGTGGAAAAAATTTATTCAGGAAAATCCATATAATGTAGGTGTTGACTGCGCCATTCTGATGAATTCTCAGACGTGGGTTGCTTCCGGACATCTGGGAAGTTTTTCCGATCCGCTGATGGATTGCAAAGAATGTCACGAGCGTTTCCGTGCAGATAAATTAATTGAAGATTATATGGAAGAAAACGGTATCACAATTGAAGAGTCCGTAGACGCATGGTCTCATGAGCAGATGGCATCCTACATAGAAGAAAACAATATCTGCTGTCCGTCCTGTGGAAAGCACAATTTTACTGACATTCGCGAATTTAATCTGATGTTCAAAACTTTTCAGGGCGTGACCGAGGATGCAAAGAATACTGTTTATCTGAGACCGGAGACGGCACAGGGTATTTTTGTAAACTTTAAAAACGTTCAGAGAACTTCCAGAAAGAAAATTCCTTTCGGTATCGGACAGATTGGTAAATCCTTCAGAAACGAAATTACACCGGGAAACTTTACGTTTCGGACAAGAGAATTTGAGCAGATGGAACTGGAATTTTTCTGCGAGCCGGGCACTGATTTGGAATGGTTTGAATATTGGAGAGGATTTTGCAGAGACTGGCTTCTGAGTCTTGGAATCAAGGAAGAAGAAATGAGATTAAGAGACCATGAAAAAGAAGAGTTATCTTTCTACTCAAAAGCAACCACGGATATTGAGTTTCTGTTCCCGTTTGGATGGGGGGAACTGTGGGGCATTGCCGACAGAACGGACTACGATCTGACACAGCACATTAACACTTCCAAGGAAGATTTAACATATTTTGATGATGAGAAACATGAGCGATATGTACCGTATGTTATTGAACCGTCCCTCGGTGCAGACAGAGTAACTCTTGCGTTTCTCTGTGCGGCATATGATGAGGAGGAGATTGGCACATCGGAAAAACCGGATACACGTACAGTACTTCATTTCCACCCTGCCATCGCACCGGTTAAGATTGGCGTTCTTCCATTGTCAAAAAAATTAAATGAAGGAGCGGAAAAAGTATTTGCAGAGCTTAGCAAATATTATAACTGCGAGTATGATGACAGAGGAGCCATCGGAAAGAGATACCGCCGCCAGGATGAAATCGGTACACCGTTCTGTGTGACCTATGATTTTGATTCCGAGGAAGACGGAGCAGTGACGGTACGTGATCGTGACACCATGGAACAGGAACGTATTAAGATTGAAGATTTAAAAGAATATTTTGAAAAGAAAATGGAATTTTAGATAAAGAATCTGCCATAAAAACTGCCTTACAGGTCAAAGTTGAAAATCTGACTTACGGGAGAACGGTTTCTGTGGCAGGTCTTTTATTTATCGCAGATTGAAACGATTTTATACAACTTCTATAAAAAAGATATTTTATCTTTGTGTAAATGTGCCAATGTACATTTGTCAGCAAAATGTTATAATCAAAACACAGGAAAAGGAACAAAACGAAAGGGCAGTTGAATTGTTTGCCAGTTACAGAATTTAATATAGAAAATATAATTGCATAATTCAGGTTGATTATGCTTTTTATTATGGAATGAGGTGTTTTATGGAACCGGTCATTAAGATAATTCAAACCGCTCAGGGGGATGAGGTGAAATGGAGAGATTTGGGAGTACAGGAACTGAGAGATTATTTCAGTTTTCGGATGGACACGGTTGTGGTGGACAGCAGTCAGGAGTTTCAGACCCACTTGGGTTTCGGAGGTGCTTTTACGGAGTCTGCAGCCTATGTCACGGCAAATGCCGATGAGGAAGCCAGAGGAAAAATTCTGAAAGCTTATTTTAATAAAGAATCCGGACTGGCATATAATCTGGGGCGTTCCACCATTAACGGATGTGACTTTTCGCTGGAACCGTATACATATGTGGAAGATGGAGACGTGGCATTACAAACATTTGATATGAGCAGGGAAGACAAATATGTAGTGCCTTTTATCAGGCAGGCGGGCAGGGAAGCCGGAGAAAATATAAAAATTTTATGTGCCCCGTGGAGTCCGCCGGCTTTTATGAAAAATAATAAAAGCATGAATGACGGAGGAAGACTGCTGAGGAAATATTATGGCGCATGGGCCAGATATATGGTGAAATATGTGAAGGGAATGCTTGAGCGGGGCGTGGATATCCGGATCATGAGCGTCCAGAATGAACCGGAAGCAAAACAGACATGGGCCTCCTGTAAATATGATCCTACAGAGGAAGCCATGCTGGCGGTGGATTATATTTATGAAGAATTAAAAGCAGAGGGTCTGGAAGATAAAATTAAGATTGTGATTTTGGATCACAACAGGGACATCATGTTCCGGCGTGTGCGTGAAACGCTGGCATATAAAAATGCAAAAGATATTGTCTGGGGAATTGCTTATCACTGGTATGGTTCTGACAAGTCGGAAATTCTTACTATGGCTCATGAAATATATCCGAAACAGCATCTGATATTTACGGAGGGGTGTGTGGAACTGGTAAATAATTCGGGAAGTACCAGTTCCAAGGCCGGCATTGGAGCATGGAAACATGGCGAAATTTACGGTCACAATATGATTAATGATTTTAACAATTATGCGGAAGGCTGGGTTGACTGGAATCTGGTATTGGATGAAAACGGCGGACCCAATTATGCAGGCAATTACTGTGAAGCGCCGGTTATGCTGAATACACAGACGGGAGAAGTGGTTTATAATATTTCGTATTATTATATCGGTCATTTTTCCAGATATATTAAGCCGGGGGCAAAGCGGGTACTCTGTCTGAATGATTCGGACAAAGGAATTTATTCCGTGGCTTATAAAAATCCGGACGGACAGATTATTGTGGTGGTTCAGAACGAATTGAATAAAAGAAACAGAATCGCATTGGCGATTGACGGAAAGGGAACGAATACGGAAGTTCCGCCTCATTCCATCACCACTTATATTTTAGACAAAACATTATAAAAAACATAAAGGATACGCATATGCAGGAGAATGTGCAGACACATTTTCGGCATATGCGTGTTTTATCGTGAAATGAAACGTTACAAAAAAATATTATTTCCGTCATTTTTTGTTGACTAACGGAATGCTTATGTTATAATGGCACTATAGGTGCGTTTGCGCCCTTTTTACGTGCGGTTTTGCATAAGAAACTTATGTAAATCAGTGCTGAAATGGCAGCACCGATATATGCGTGTATGAGTTATTATGGCCATTCTATAACTCATGACATAAATTAAATACTAATTAATTAGGAGGAAAAAAACATGGCAAACAAATGGGTATACCTTTTTAGCGAAGGCAATGCTAACATGCGTGAACTCCTGGGAGGTAAAGGAGCTAACCTTGCAGAAATGACAAGTTTAGGACTTCCGGTACCACAGGGATTCACAATCACAACAGAAGCTTGTACTCAGTATTATGAGGACGGCAGAAAGATTAATGACGAAATTCAGGGACAGATTAACGAGTACATTGTAAAGATGGAAGAAATTACAGGAAAGAAGTTTGGCGATAAGGAAAATCCTTTACTTGTATCTGTTCGTTCAGGAGCAAGAGCTTCTATGCCGGGTATGATGGATACCATTCTTAACCTTGGTCTTAATGAGACGGTTGTAAACACAATTGCTGAAAAATCAGGAAACGCCCGTTGGGCTTGGGACTGCTACAGAAGATTCATCCAGATGTACTCTGACGTAGTTATGGAAGTTGGTAAGAAATATTTTGAAGAACTTATCGACAAGATGAAAGAAGACAGAGGTGTTACACAGGACGTTGAACTGACAGCAGATGATTTAAAAGAATTAGCAGGACAGTTCAAGGCAGAATATAAAGCAAAAATCGGCGAAGACTTCCCGGATGATCCTAAGGAGCAGTTAATGGGAGCAGTTATGGCCGTATTCAGATCATGGGACAACCCTCGTGCAAATGTTTACCGTCGTGACAACGACATCCCTTATTCATGGGGTACTGCCGTAAACGTACAGTCTATGGCATTTGGTAATATGGGTGATGACTGTGGTACAGGTGTTGCGTTTACAAGAGATCCTGCTACAGGTGAGAAGAAACTTATGGGTGAGTTCTTAAAGAATGCTCAGGGTGAGGACGTTGTTGCCGGTGTTAGAACACCGATGCCAATCGCTCAGATGGAACAGGAATTCCCGGAAGCGTTTGCTCAGTTTAAGGAAGTTTGTGCAACACTTGAAAATCATTATAGAGATATGCAGGATATGGAGTTTACTGTTGAAAACAGAAAACTTTATATGTTACAGACAAGAAACGGTAAGAGAACAGCTCAGGCTGCTTTACAGATTGCATGTGACCTTGTTGATGAGGGCATGCGAACAGAAGAAGAAGCAGTAGCTATGATCGATCCTAGAAACTTAGATACATTACTTCACCCACAGTTTGATGCAGCAGCATTAAAGGCAGCTACACCGATGGGTAAAGGTCTTGGTGCTTCACCGGGAGCAGCTTGTGGTAAGATTGTATTTACAGCAGATGATGCTGCTGAATGGAATGCAAGAGGCGAGAAGGTTGTTCTTGTACGTCTTGAGACATCTCCGGAAGATATCACAGGTATGAAGGCTTCTCAGGGTATCTTAACAGTACGTGGCGGTATGACATCTCACGCAGCCGTAGTTGCCCGTGGTATGGGTACATGCTGTGTATCCGGATGTGGAGATATTGCTATGGATGAAGAGAACAAGAAGTTCACATTAGCAGGAAAAGAATTCCACGAAGGAGATTATATTTCCATCGATGGTTCAACAGGTAATATTTACGATGGTATTATCGAAACAGTTGATGCTACAATCGCCGGTACATTCGGACGTATTATGGCTTGGGCTGATAAGTATAGAACATTGAAAGTCAGAACAAATGCAGATACACCGGCTGACGCTAAGAAAGCAAGAGAACTTGGTGCTGAAGGTATCGGACTTTGCCGTACAGAGCATATGTTCTTTGAGGAAGACAGAATTGCAGCATTCAGAGAAATGATCTGTTCTGATACAGTAGAAGAAAGAGAAGCTGCTCTTGAAAAGATTCTTCCATATCAGCAGGGAGACTTCGAAGCACTTTATGAAGCTTTGGAAGGAAATCCTGTAACAATCAGATTCTTAGATCCACCTCTTCATGAATTCGTTCCTACAGAGGAAGAGGATATTAAGAAATTAGCTGATTCACAGGGTAAATCTGTAGAGGATATTAAGACATTGATTCAGGGATTACATGAGTTTAACCCGATGATGGGTCACAGAGGACTTCGTCTTGCTGTAACTTATCCGGAAATTGCTAAGATGCAGACAAAGGCTGTGATCCGTGCGGCAATTAACGTTCAGAAAGCACATTCTGACTGGACAGTAAAACCTGAAATCATGATTCCATTGGCATGTGATGCAAAGGAATTAAAATATGTTAAGGATATTGTTGTTGAGACAGCAGATGCTGAAATCGCAGCAGCAGGTGTAGAACTTGCATATGAAGTTGGTACTATGATTGAAATCCCAAGAGCTGCACTTACAGCGGATGAGATTGCTAAGCAGGCAGACTTCTTCTGCTTCGGTACAAACGACTTAACACAGATGACATACGGATTCTCAAGAGATGATGCAGGTAAGTTCTTAGATGCTTACTATGATGCTAAGATTTTCGAGAACGATCCGTTTGCAAAATTAGACCAGGTAGGTGTTGGTAAGTTGATGGAAACAGCAATTAAGCTTGGTAAGCCGGTGAACCCGAACCTTCACGTAGGTATCTGTGGTGAGCACGGTGGAGATCCATCTTCCGTAGAGTTCTGCCATAAGATTGGTCTTGACTATGTATCTTGTTCACCATTCCGTGTTCCTATTGCAAGATTAGCAGCAGCACAGGCAGCGATTGCGAATAAGTAATACGCACGTAAGTAACGAGAAACGCAAAATAATAAAAGCACATTCCATGCTTGCATGGAGTTGTGCTTTTATTATTTTACGTGGCGACTACCGTGGCCGGGATGAAGGAAAGCAAAATCGAGATACAATGATAGACGTTAGTTATGTTTACCCTATAATGATGTAATATTAACGTGTAAATTAACAGTGTAATTTTCTTGATTGTTTTAGACTACATGGTTATAATAAAGAAAAAGGAGGTAGGGAATATGCCTAATATTAAACCGGTATCAGATTTAAGAAATTACACAGAGGTACTAAAAGAAGTATCAATGGGAAGCCCTGTGTATCTTACAAAAAATGGCAGAGGGGAGTTTGCCATCATAGATATGAAGGAGTTGGATGAACTAAATGCAGTAAAAGGTCTTTTTTCTGCATTAGAGAAAGGAGAAATTTCTGCAAGAGAAAAAGGCTGGATATCAGCAGATGATGTAGAAATATCACTTGGCCTATGATACAAATAAGTTATTCGCCTGAGGCGTTACATGATTTAAGATACATTAAAGTTGATATTGAGAATCATTATGGAAAAGAAAAGTCTGCGAAAATAATAGAGAAGATTGTTAGAAACATTAGAAATCTTGAAAAGTTTCCAAATTCTGGTGTGGATTTGGAAAAAAGATGGGGGATAGTAAGTGATTATCAATACATATATATAGCCTGCAAATAAAAAGTCAAGGCTAATTTAAAGAACATTGAAAATTTTATACAGGTTGAAAAATAGGTATCAAAATAAAA